>JBQGOU010000005.1:0-13169 GCA_052086865.1 Cellulomonadaceae bacterium | reverse complement strand
CCGTCCCACCGGCGACGGCATCGGTGCCTTCATGGAGGAGCTCCAGGAGGAGCTCGTCCCCGACGCCGTGCCCGACGACGCCTACGTGGCCAGACCGTCCCGCCGCCTCGAACTCGTCATCGCCGTCGCATGCCTGGCGCTGAGCGCGCTCGTCGTCGTCCTCGCGAGCCGCATCATGGTGCGCCACGACACCGGTGGCATCGACCCGCGCTGGTGGCCCACCATGCTCGGCCTCGTCGCCCTCGCCCTGTCCGTCCTGCTGCTGCTGGCGGCCATCTTCCGCCCGCCCTTCGCCCGTGACGACGTCGTGGCCGGCACGCGCGAGGGCTGGACCCGGTCGATGGCCGCCATGGTTGCGAGCGGCCTCTTCGTCGTCCTATGGACGATGCTCCCCTTCATGGTCGTGCTCCCGGTCTACGTGATCGGGCTCGTCGCCGTGTTCGGCGGCCGCGGGGTCAAGGCCCTGCTGATCTTCCCCGCCGTCGTGTGCACGATCATCCACCTGCTTTTCGACATGCTGCTGAGGGTTCCGCTATGAGCGCCGTCATCGAGGGCCTGAGCGCCTTCTCCGACCCCACGGTCTGGTTGTGCATGCTGCTCGGCATCGCGCTGGGCATGCTCGTCGGGGCGTTCCCCGGGATCACGATCACGATGGCGGTCGCCCTCGCCAGCGGTTTCACTCTCACGCTTGACCCCATCCCCGGCTTGGCCGTCCTGCTGACCATCTACGTGGCCGGTCAGTACGGCGACCGCATCCCCTCGATCCTGGTGAACACCCCGGGGACGCCTGCCTCGATCGCCACCACACTGGACGGCTACCCGATAGCCAAGAAGGGCCAGGCGGGCCTGGCGCTCGTGGTCTCGGCCATCGGCACCACGGTCGGCATCCTCGCGTCGATGGTCCTGTTCGTCACCATTGCCCGGCCGATCGCCTCGGTCGCCATGAAGTTCGGCCCCACCGAGATGTCCGCGCTCGTCGTCTTCGGGCTGACGATTATGGTCTCGATTGCGTCGAAGTCGATCGTCAAGGGTCTGCTCGCCGGCCTGCTCGGGCTGTTCCTCGGCACGATCGGACGCGACCCGATCACGGGGGACCAGCGCTTCGTGTTCGACGTGCTCGAGCTGAACTCCGGCCTGAGCTTCATCGCGGTGATCATCGGTCTGTTCGGCATCGCCGAGGTGTTCGACCAGATCCTCACCCACCGTCCGAGCGTCGTGCGCCCGATCTCGGGCCTGGGCCGGTGGTGGCCCAACCGCGCGGAGCTGAAGCTCATGCGCAGGCCTCTCGTCGTCTCCGGCGCCGTCGGTCTCGGTGTCGGCATCATTCCCGCCGCCGGCGGTGACATCGCCGGGCTGATCGGGTGGGACCGCTCACGGGCGTTGTCCAAGCACCCGGAGAAGTACGGCACCGGATACATCGAGGGGGTCACGGCCTCGGACACCGCGTCGAGCGCCACCCTGGGTGGATCGCTGACCACGACCCTGGCCCTGGGCATTCCCGGCGACTCCGTAATGGCTGTCATGATCGGGTCGATGATGATCTGGGGCATCCAGCCCGGGCCCTCGCTGTTCCGCGACCGCCCGGAGATGGTCACGACCATCGCGGCGATTATGGTCATCGCCGTCCTGCTCTCCACCGCCGTGAGCCTCGTGCGGACCAAGGCGATGGTTAAGCTCCTCGACCTGCCCTCGGCCTATCTGTGGCCGGTCATCCTAGTGTTCTGCATGGTCGGCACCTATGCGACCACCAACAGCATCTTCACGGTGATCGTCATGCTGATCTCCGGCGTGGTCGGGCTCGTGCTCAAGCGCACCGGCTTCCCCGCCGGTCCCGTGGTGCTCGGGCTCCTCCTCGGTCCGCTGGCTGAGGCCAACCTCCGCCGCGCACTGGTCATCGGCGGCCCGGAGATCCTCGTGTCCAAGCCGATTGCGGTCGTCCTGTTCGTGCTTGCCGCCGTCTCGCTGTTCGCGCCGATCGTGAGCCGGATCCGGGCTCGCCGCAAGGCACGTGCCGGCGATCCGGTCCCGGCCGGCAGCCCCCGAGGGTGACGCGCCATCGCTTCTGCACCGCACCACCCGCCATCGATCGGAGTCTGCGCCATGTCCGTACCCACGCACCAGGTGTTCTCGGCTGTGCCCGTCCTGTTCACGGCCGACGAGGAGCTTGACGAGCCCGCCACGGCGGCGCTGCTGGCCGACCTCGCCAACGCCGGGGTCGACGCGGCGTTCGTCGGCGGTACGACCGGGGAGTTCACCGCGCTGAGCGACGAGGAGCGGGTGCGCATCTTCGCGCTGGCGGTGGAGGTGTTCGGAGCCGAGGGCACGGTGGCCCACGTCGGCGCCACCTCGGCCCGGCAGGCTGTGCGCCTGACGCGAGCGGCCCGCGAGCTGGGTGTGGCACGCGTCGCCGCGATCACGCCGTACTTCCACCCCGGCACCCCGGACCGGGTGGTGGAGTACTACGCGCGGGTCGCCGAGGCGGCCGACGGCGGCGGGGTGTTCGTGTATACCTACACCGAGCTCACGGGTGCGGACGTGACGCCCGAGCTCCTCGGGCGCATCGCCGAGATTCCCGGCACGATCGGGACAAAGGTCAGCGCGCAGCCGATCGGTGACCTGCCGGCGCTGGCGGCCGCGACTCCCGACGGGTTCGACATCCTGTGGGGCAACGACGCGGTCTTCGACGAGGTCTGCGCACTGGGTGCGCTCGGCACGGTCTCCGGCGTCTCCTCGGCGTTCCCCGAGGTGTTCGTCGGCTGGGCGGCGGCCATGCGGGCCGGCGACGCCGAGGCCTCCGCGCGCTGGGGTGCCCAGGCCCGCGACGCCGTGCGCGCGGTCTCGTGCGGTATCGGGGGGCTCAAGCGCGCGCTGTCGCTGCGTGGCTACGGCACCGACACGACACGCATCCCAACGGCGATGCCCGATGCGCGTCAGCACGCGCAGATCGTGGCCGAGCTCGCCCGGACCGGGGCCTGACCGCCGCGGCCCGAGCCTCACTGCGTCCGGCTCAGGCCCCCACGGTCGAGGCCCGGGGGAGCAGCTCCGGCTCGAGCACGACGTCCTGGGCCGGGCGGGTCCGCACCGACTCCTCGCTGCTGGTCCGGGCGGCGAGCAGCTGGGCTGCGGTGCGCCCGATCTCGGTGACCGGCTGGCGGACCACCGAGATCGCCGGGGTCACCATGCGGGTCCAGAACTCGTCGTCGACGCCGACCAAGGCCACGTCCTGTGGCATCCGGGACCCGTGCGCCTGGATCGCGCGGTACGCCCCCGCTGTGGACAAGCCATTGGTGGTGAACACGGCGTCGGGCGCCGGGCCCTCCTCGAGGAGTGCCCGCATCGAAGACAGGCCGCCCTCGAGGCGCAGGTCACCGCGGCGCACCTGGACGTCGGCGGCGGCCACCCCGCGGGCGGCCAGGGCGCGGCGAAAGCCGGTGAGCCTGTCCTGGGCGGTCGAGACGTCGGCGGGTCCGGCGATGCAAGCGAAACGCCGATGCCCGAGGTCGAGCAGATGGTCGGCTGCCAGCTCTCCGGCGCGGGTGTTGTCGACGAGGACCGAGTCACCGGTGGTGTGCACCGCGGCGCGGTCCACCAGCACGATCGGGATGCCCGCGTCCTCGAGCGGGGTGAGGTCGGAGAACCTGGCCGATGCCGCGGCGATGACCACGCCGGACATGCGGTGCCCAATCGCGGTCTGGATGTAGCGCCGCTCCTGGTCGATCCGTTCGTCGGTGTTGCACAGCACGACCGAGTATCCGGACTCCGACGCAATCTCCTCCACGGCCGCGACGACGGCCGTGAAGAACGGGTTCTGCACGTCAGGGACGATGGCCGCCCAGGTGTCCGAGCGCTGGCGGCGCAGCGCCCTGCCCGCGCCGTTGGGGACGTACCCGGTCCGTGCGATCGCGGCCTGGACCCGTTCGGCGAGGACGGGGTCGACCGTGCTCACCCGGTTCAGCACGCGTGAGACGGTGGCCGTCGAGACCTGCGCGGCGCGTGCGACGTCGGTGATCGTCACGGCTCCTGGGCGGCTCTGCACGTCTCAGTCGCCGAGCCCGGTGCCGACCTGTCTGGCCGCCTGCACCCACTCGTGGTCCGCGGGCACATACTTGATCTTTCCGGCCACCTCGGCCAGGGGGACCGCCTCGGTGCCCTCGCCCCGCGCGGCGACCATGACCCCGAAGGTGCCCTCCTCGACATAGTGCGCCGCCGTGGCGCCGAGCCGGGTCGCCAGCAGACGGTCCGCGGCGCACGGGGTGCCACCCCGCTGGACGTAGCCGAGGATCGTCACGCGGGCCTCGAGCCCGGTGGCGGCCTCCAGCTGGCGGGCCAGGCGGAACGTGTGTTCGCGCTGGGCGTCCTCGACGTTCGCCAGGTGCTTCTTGGCCGCGCGGCGAGCCTCGGGGCTCGTCGCCGTCTTGACCAGCAGCCGCGCCGCCTCGTAGTCGGCGGTGTCCTCGACGTCGCGTGCACCTTCCGCCACCGCGATGACGGAGAACGTCGAGCCTGCGGCGGAGCGGCGCTTGATGGTCTGGGCGATGGATTCCACCGAGTAGGGGATCTCGGGGATGAGGATGACGTCCGCGCCACCGGCGATGCCGGCGCCGAGTGTGAGCCAGCCCGCCCGGTGGCCCATGATCTCCGTGAGGATGATCCGGTGATGGGAGTGCGCGGTGGAGTGCACCCGGTCGATGGCGTCGGTGGCGATCTCCATGGCGGTGGCGAAGCCGAAGGTGGTGTCCGTCATCGCGATGTCGTTGTCGATGGTCTTGGGCAGGTGGATCACGTTCAGGCCCGCGTCCATGAGGCGTTTGGCGTTCTTCGCGGTGCCGCCCCCGCCCAGCAGGATGAGACCGTCCAGCCCGTCCTTCTCGTAGTTCTCCACCGCCGTCGGCACCATGTCGCGCGGCTCGCCGTCCACCACGTACCGATGCACCTTGTCCCGGCTGGTGCCCAGGATGGTGCCGCCCGTGGTGAGGATTCCGGACAGCGCGTGCCGGTCGAGCTCGATGTAGCGGTTCTCGACGAGCCCCGTGATGCCATCGCGGAAGCCGACGAGCTCCATGCCCAGGTGGCCGATCGCCGTCTTGCCGAAGCCGCGGATCGCCGCGTTGAGGCCGGGGGAGTCACCGCCCGCGGTTAAGATCCCCACGCGTGCTGGCTTGCCTTGCCTGGACATGAGGGCCTCCTGTACGGGTGCTGGTGACCCTATTGTGCTGAGCGGACCCCCCGGAGCCAAAACGAGCGCTGTGGTGCGCGGGGTCCGGTCAGGACTTGACCAGGCGTGCGATCGCGGCTGTCGCCTCCGCCAGCTTGGCCTCGGCCTGCGGCCCGCCCGCCCGCGCGGCGTCGACCACGCAGTGGCGCAGGTGGTCCTCGAGCAGGCTCAGCGCAACGTTCTCGAGCGCGCTGGTGAGCGCGCTGATCTGCGTGAGGATGTCGATGCAGTACTGCTCCTCATCGACCATGCGGTGGATGCCTCGCGCCTGCCCCTCGATGCGGCGCAGCCGCGCAAGGTAGCGGTCCTTGCCCGACATGTATCCGTGGGTGGCGTGCTCGGTCACGGCGTGCTCCTGGGGGTGAGGTGCGGCACGGTGTGCCGCTCGGGTGCTGGATCGCCGTCGGCGGTGCCGCGGAAGGTGCGCAGACGCAGCGAGTTGCCCACGACGAACACGCTCGAGAAGGCCATCGCCGCGCCCGCGATCATCGGGTTGAGCAGGCCGAGCGCCGCAAGGGGGATCGCGGCGACGTTGTAGGCGAAGGCCCAGAACAGGTTGATCTTGATGGTGCGCAGGGTGCGGCGGGACAGCCGGATCGCGTCGACGGCGCTGCGCAGATCCCCCCGCACGAGGGTGACGTCCGCCGCCTCGATGGCGACGTCGGTGCCGGTGCCCATGGCCATGCCGAGGTCCGCGCCGGCCAGCGCTGCGGCGTCGTTGACGCCGTCGCCCACCATCGCCACCGTGCGGCCCTCGGAGCGCAGCCGGGCGATCACGTCCGCCTTGTCCTGCGGCATGACCTCGGCAATCACCGTGTCGATGCCGACCTGCTGCGCCACCTGCTCGGCGGCGGCGGTCGTGTCCCCGGTGAGCAGCACGGGGGAGAGGCCGAGAGCGCGGAACCGGGCGACGGCCTCGGCGCTCGTCGACTTCACCGTGTCCGCGACGACGAGGACGCCGCGCGCCTGGTCCGCCCAGCCGACGGCGACGGCGATTGCGCCCCGCGCACGCGCCGCTGCGAGGACATCGGTGAGCGGTGCAGGCACCGTCATGCCTCGGTCGGTCAGCAGGGACTCACGTCCCGCCACGACCTCGTGGCCCTCGACGACGCCGCGCACACCCGCGCCGGGCAGGTTGGCGAAGTCCCCGGGCGTGGGCAGCGCACCGCCCTCGCGCGCCGCGCGGGCGATCGCCTGGGCGATGGGATGCTCGGAGGCGTCCTCCAGCCCGCCCGCGATCCGCAGCAGCAGCCCGGCATCGGTGCCCTCGGCCGGCACGACGTCGACCAGGCTCATCCGGCCCGTCGTCACCGTCCCGGTCTTGTCGAGGACGATGGTGTCCACCACGCGGGTGGACTCCAGCACCTCGGGACCCTTGATGAGGATGCCGAGCTGGGCACCGCGTCCCGTGCCGACCAGCAGCGCTGTGGGCGTCGCCAGCCCCAGCGCACAGGGGCACGCGATGATCAGCACTGCGACGGTTGCGGTGAAGGCTGCCGAGGGCGGGAAGCCCGCGCCGAGCCACGCGCCGAGCGTCGCGACGGCGATCGTGATGACCACGGGGACGAACACGGCGCTGATCCGGTCGGCCAGACGCTGCACCTGGGCCTTACCCGACTGCGCGGCCTCGACCGTGCGCCCCATCTGGGCCAGCTGCGTGTCGGCACCCACGCGCGTGGCGCGGACCACGAGCCGGCCGCCCGCGTTCACGCTCGCCCCGGTGACGGCGTCGCCCACGCCGACCTCGGCGGGGACGGACTCCCCGGTCAGCATGGAGACGTCGACCGCCGAGCTGCCGGCGCTGACCACCCCGTCGGTGGCGATCTTCTCGCCCGGGCGCACGACGAACTTGTCGCCCACCCGTAGCTCGCCGATCGGCACCCGGGTCTCCGCCCCGTCGCGCAGGACGGCGACGTCCTTCGCGCCCATACCGAGCAGGGCCCGCAGTGCGGCGCCGGCGCGCCGCTTCGAGCGCTTCTCGAAGTAGCGTCCCCCCAGCACGAACATGGTCACCCCGGCGGCCACCTCGAGGTAGATGTTGCTTGCCCCGTCCGTCGGCCGGATCGTCAGCTCGAAGGCATGGGTCATCCCGGGCTCGCCAGCGGTGCCCCAGAACAGGGCGTACACCGACCATGCGAGGGCGGCCAGGGTGCCGACGGAGATCAGCGTGTCCATGGTTGCGGCGCCGTGCCGCAGGTTGGTCCAGGCCGCTCGGTGGAACGGCCAGGCGCACCACACGACGACGGGGGTCGCGAGCACGAGTGAGGCCCACTGCCAGAAGGTGAACTGCCAGGCGGGCACCATGGCCAGGACGATGACGGGCACCGCGAGCACGACAGCGCCGACGAAGCGCCGCCGCAGGCCCTCGAGCTCGGGGTCGGGCGCCTCGTCGTCGGGCTCGGACTCGGGCGCTGGCAGCGCCGCGGTGTACCCGGTCCGGTGCACCTCGTCGATCAGCAGCTGGGGGTCGTACCCCGCCGGCACGTCGACGTTCGCCTTCTCGGTGGCGTAGTTCACCGTGGCGCTCACGCCGTCGAGGCGGTTGAGCTTCTTCTCGATCCGGGCGGCGCAGGAGGCGCAGGTCATGCCCCCGATCTGGAGCTCGAGGTGCGTGGCCGGGGTGGTCGAGGTCATGGCGCGGTCCCCTCGGACTCGGATGTGGCAGCCGCCTCGAGAACGAGAGGCACGGCACGGACCTGGCCGTCGACCTTCACCTCGAGGGAGAGCAGATAGGTTCCGGCCGTGGGCGCCGCAACGTCGAACACCACGTCGGGGCCGGTGGTGGCGTGAGAGTCCAGCACCGGGTGCGGCTGGGCGTCCACGAGGGCGAGGTCTCCGTACCGCAGCACCACGAGGTGGCCTGCGGCGCCACGGTGGGGCTCGAGATCGGTCGGTGCCCCGGCGCGGGTGGCGGCAAAGGTCAGCGCCGAGTCCGCACCGGGCACAAGGTTCCCGGCAACCGTGACCTCGAGGTCGTCCACCACGACGCTCGTCGTGGGCACCGGGGCCGGCGCCGGGGTGAACGCACCGGCGACCTCGACCGTGCGGGAGAGCACGACCGGGTCTGCCTCGGCGGCGTCGAGCGTGGCGAACACGCGGTAGGTTCCGGCCTCGTCCCAGCGCCACGGCACGGACCACGTCGCGCTGCCCTCGTCCGGGTCGGGGTGGGCCTGGCGCAGCCCCGTCCCGTCGCTGCGCACCACGAGCAGGTGCAGATGCTGCGCGTGGTCGGCGTCGCGTGCGGTCACCGGCAGGCCCTGCGGGCCTGTGACCTGCACGGTGAGCATGCCGTCCTGGCCGACCCGCGTCGGTGCCGTCACCGGACCGAGCACGTAGCCGGACTGCGCGAGCGACAGGCCGGCGCTGCCGTCGTCGGACGCGACGGCATGGTTCTGGTGGGCGGACTGCTCCCAGCGGGTCGCGACGTCGGGCGGGACAACGGCCCCGGCCACCGCGAAGGCGGTGGCGAAAACGGCGGCGAGCCCGGCACCGAACAGCGCGAGGCGGGCCGGGGCGTTCACGAGCGCGTGGCCTCGTACCCCGCCTCGTCGACGGCGGCCAGCACCTGGGCATCGTCAAGCGGCGCCGCGCTCTCGATCGAGAGCAGGCCGGTCTCGGCGCTGACCGCGACCGCAGCAATGCCGGGCAGCTTCTCGACCTCGGTGCGCACGGCGCTCTCGCAGTGGCCGCAACTCATGCCCGTCACGGTGTACTCGGTGGTCGTCATCGAAGGCCTCTCGTCGCAGGAATACCCGCAGGGGGTATGGGTAGCAACGACTCTACCCCCTGCGGCATTCCCGTCGCGGGACCTCCGGGAGCGAAGGACGCCGGACCTGCGAGATCGTCAGGCGGACTCCGCCGGCGCGCCGGCGTGGTGCGGGTGCCGCCGCTCCAGCGCAGCCCCCTCGACGTCGACGTCGGGCAGCAGCCGGTCCAGCCAACGCGGCAGCCACCACGCAGCGTCGCCCGCCAGGTGCATCAGCGCCGGGATCAGCACCATCCGCACCATGAAGGCGTCCACGAGGACGCCGAAGGCAAGGGCGAACCCGATCGGCCGGATCATCGCACTGTGCGCGAAGATGAACCCCCCGAACACCGAGATCATGATGATCCCGGCGGCGGTGACCACGGCGCGTCCCGCATGCATGCCCGCCACGACCGCGAGTCGGGCGGGGGTTCCGTGCGCGTAGGCCTCGCGCATGCCCGACCCGAGGAAGAGCATGTAGTCCATGGCGAGCCCGAACAGGATGCCGAGCAGGATCGTCGGCAGGAAGTTCAGCACGGGGCCGGGCGCCTCGACGCCGAACACACTGGCCAACCAGCCCCACTGGTAGATGGCGACGACGCCGCCGAGCGCTGCGAAGTAGGACAGGATGAATCCTGCCGTGGCGATGACGGGAACGAAGATCGAGCGGAACACGACGATCAGGATGACCAGGGACAACCCCACCACGACGAGCAGATACAGGGGGAGCGCGTCCGCAAGCTTGTCGGAGATGTCGATGTTCCCGCTCGCCGAGCCCGCCACGCCGATCTCGTAGGTGCCGTCCAGGGGTGAGGCATTGCGCAGGGTGTGCACGAGGTTCTCGGTGGACTCACTCGTGGGCCCCTGTGCCGGCACGACCTGGAATGCCGCGACGCTGCCGTCCGCCGACGTCCCGACGGGTGCGACGGCGACCACGTCCTCCTGCTCGAACAGTGCGCGGGCGACCGCGAGCTCCTCGCCCAGGGACTCCTCCTCGCTGCGCCCCGCCGGCAGGTCCGCGACGACGAGCAGAGGAGCGTTCTGGCCGGCCCCGAACTTCGCCTCGACGGTCGAGTACGCGCGGAACTGCGTGGAGTCGGGGGCCTCCGTGGAGCCGTCCGGCAGGTTCAGGCGCAGGTCCAGGGCCGGAACGGCAACGACCAGGAGGCCGACCACGCACACAATCGCGCGGGCGACGGCTCGGCCGGTGCGCATCGGACGAGCCGGCGGGCCCGCCGGAGCAGCGCTGCCCACGTCGTCGCCCACGCTGCTGGCGTCGACGGCGCGACGCTCGCGCCGCGACAGGATCCGCTCGCCGAGCAGGGAGAGCAGCGCGGGCGTGAGGGTGACCGCAACCAGGACCGCGATGGCGATGCACATCGCCCCGACGGTGCCCATGAGCCCCAGGAACGGGATGCCGGTCACGTTGAGGGCAAGCAGCGCGATCATCACGGTCAGGCCGGCGAACACGACGGCGTTGCCCGACGTGCCGTTCGCGAGCGGCACGGACTCGGCGATCGAGTAGCCGCTCTTGAGCTGACGACGGTGCCGGTTGATGATGAACAGCGAGTAGTCGATGCCGACCGCGAGGCCGAGCATGATGCCCAGAATCGGCGTCACTGAGGCCATGTCCACCACGCCCGACAGGGACATGGCGGCGAGCGCGCCGATCCCGACGCCGATCAGTGCGTTCACCAGCGGCAGGCCGGCGCCCACCAGGGTACCGAGCATCACCAGCAGGACGATGGCGGCAACGACCAGTCCCACGACCTCGCCGACGCCGAGGATGGAGGGCACCTCGGCGGCGATCTCGGCCGAGAAGTCGGCCTGCACGCCCGTGACGGGGGCGTCGCGGAACACGTCCATGAGGGCTGCGCTGGTCTCGGTCGGGACCTGCATCGCCTCGTCGACAAAGGACACCGTCGCGATGGCGGCGCTGGCGTCGCTCGACACGGTGCGGACCTCGGCCGCCATGTCGAGCAGGGCGGCCCCCTGGTCGAGCCGGGTGGCCTGCTGCTCCAGGGCCGTGGACTGCTCCGTCAGGCCGGCGTCCTGCACGTCGAGCTCGCCGAGACCGGCGTCCAGCTGCTCCTGGCGCGCATCGAGCTCCTGTGCCGCCAGTTCACCCAGGCCCGCAGACTCGGCCTGCGCGCGTGCGGTGTCGAGCTCGTCCTGGGCCGCCTCCAGCTCGGCACGGGCGGAGCCGAGCTGCTCTGCGCCGGCCCGGATCTGCTCGCGTCCGGCCTCCAGCTGCTCGCGGCCGTCGGCGAGCTGCTGGCCCTGGGCGGTGCGCTCGGCCTCGACCGCGAAGGGGTCGAGAACCGATGCGACGCCCTCGACGCCCGCCGCCTGGGCGACCAGCGCGCTGATCTCCTCCTGCTGCTGGGCGGTGAACGGCGCGTCGTCGTCGGTGTGCAGGACGATTGAGCCGGTGCCGCCGGCCACCTCGGGGAACTTCTCCGCGAGCTCGTCGGTGACCTGGGCCGTCGGCGTGTTCGGAATCGAGAACGCGCTGCTCAGCGTGCCACCGAAGGTGAGGAAGGCCGCCGCCGCGGCGACCAGGGCCGCGAGCCAGACGACGACGACGGTTGTGGCGCGGTGCGCGCAGGCGCGCCCGATCCGGAAGAGCAGCTCAGCCATGGAAGTCCTTCGGGTGGTGGGGAGGGGGATCGAGGTGGGGTGCCCGGGTCACGGGCGGGGCGCGCCGGACGGCCCGAAGCCTCGTCCGACGCGGTCGATGAGCAGGTCGAGCAGCCCGTGCCACACCTGCCGGGACTCGTCGTCGACGGCGGCGTGCGTCGCGACGTACCAGCGCGCGTGGATGGCGACGAGGCCGCTCATGAGCGAGCCGACGAGGATCTCGACGTCGAAGGGCTCGGCATCCGGATGTCGCTGGAGGATCTGCGCGCTCAGGCGTGCGCTGATCTCGGTGAAGGCCTGCAGCAGCACGACGGCGACCCGGGGGAGCGCGGCCGGGTCGCTGCCGCCGAGTATCCGCGTGAGATAGGCCATGGGCGGCACGAGGTCGAGCCGGCGCAGGATGTCGGTGACCTGGTCGAACGGCTCGGACGGCCCGGACGATGCGACGGCGTCCGCCGTGTCCGCGACGCCGCGGCCGAAGGCGGCGACGATCTCGCCGAGCGTCTCAGCGCACACCGCGAGGACGATCTCGTCGAGCGAGTCGAAGTAGTTGAAGATCGTGCGGCGGGACACGTCGGCCCGGACCGCGAGCTCGTCAACCGTGAAGGAGCCGCCGTCGCGCTCGTCGAGCAATGCCGTCGCGGCGCCGACGATCGAGCCGCGGTGCCGCGCCTTGAGCAGGGCGCGTCGGCCGGAGGAGACGGTGGTCACCACGTGACACTAGGTGCATGATTGCACCGAGTGCAAACCGTGCGCGTGCGGGCCTCAGCGGTCCGCGGCGAGCGCGCTCCCGGCACCCGCGGGGCGCGTACGCCGACGGTGCACCACCACGGCGAGCGCCGTGAGCAGCACCGCACCGAGGGCCACGGCCCAGTGCAGCGACCCTGCCAGCCGGCCGACGGCCCACCAGGCGCCGACCCCGACACCGAACCAGAGGAACGCCCAACCGAGCGAGCCCGGAAGCGAGGCCAGCGTGAAGCGGGGGTAGGGCATCCGGATCATTCCGGCGCCGGCGAAGATCGCGGTCTGTACGCCGACCGTGAAGTACGCCCCGGTCACCGCGAGCGCGCCCCAGCGCCGCAACACGTCCTGGGCCCGCCTGGCGGCGGCCGATGGCGCGGACCGCATCCGCTCGGCGGCGCGCCGCCACCCGCGCGTGAGCCGGTTGCCGCCCGGACGCTGCGCCTCGGTCCGGGTGTGCTGGACGATCTCACCCGCGCCGGCGGACGCCGCGCGACCGAGCCAGTAGGTGGCGTGCGAGCGCAGCAGGACGATGCCGAACAGCGCGGGGATCGCGAGCCAGGTCGGCAGCTGCAGCACCCACGCGAGAGCATCCATCGGGGTGGGCATGGCGTCCAGTCTAGGTCCCGGCCCGCCCGTCCTCCAGGTCCGGCGGGTCCCCGAACACGGGGCGGTCGGCACGGGCGAAACGCCGGCGGGCGAGGACCACCACGCCCGCGACCGCCGCGGCGCACCACCCCCACGTCCTCGCATGCGGCGCGGACCGGCCGAGCACACCGGCGACGGCGCCCACGAGCAGCAGCGCGTCGGCCTGCCACAGCATCACGG
>JBQGOU010000004.1:10783-30521 GCA_052086865.1 Cellulomonadaceae bacterium | reverse complement strand
TCGCCGAGCGTGCCGGCGTCGGCCGGGTCGTCCGGCTCGTCCACCGCGTAGGACTGGGCGAAGGACCCGACCACCACCTCCTTGGCGACAAAGCCGGTGACCAGTGCCGCCGAGGCGCGCCAGTCGTCGAAGCCGGCCGGCGCGAACACCGGGGCCACCGCGTCGGCCACGCGCCCGTACACGCTGTCCGCCACGGGCACGTCGGCGATCTGGTGCTCGCCCGTGGCCGGGATGGCCTGCAGCACCCAGACGACGGCCAGGGTGGCGACGATGATGGTGCCGGCCTTCGTGACGAAGTCGCGCACGCGCGACCAGGCGGAGCGCAGCAGGGCGCCGACGCGGGGCCGCTGGTAGGCAGGCAGGGCGAGGACGAAGGGCTGGCGCACGACGTCGCGGAACAGGGTTGAGCGCAGCACCAGGCCGCCCACGATCACAAGCGCGATGCTCGTCACGTACATGAGGAAGATGACGGTGCCGGCGTGCTGGGGGAAGAACACGCTGGCGAGCAGGATGTACACAGTCAGGCGAGCCGCGCAGCTGGTGTACGGCACGAGCAGACCGGTGAGCAGCCGCTGGCGTGCGTTGGGCAGCGTCTTGGTGGCCGCAAGCGCGGGCAGGTTGCACCCGAAGCCGACCACCAGGGGCAACATGGCACGCCCGTCCAACCCGATCGCCCGCATCGCCTTGTCCGCGACGAAGGCGGCACGGGCCAGGTACCCGCTGTCCTCGAGCACCGCGATCGCGAGGAACATCAGCCCCATCAGGGGTGCGAAGGACAGCACGGTGCCCACGCCCGCGAGCAGGCCATCCACCAGGAACCCCGACACCCACTCGGGTCCGATCATCACCGAGCGCACCCAGTCCGCGAGCGTGCCGTTGACGAGGCCGTCGACCCCGTCCATCAGGGGGGCGGCCACCGAGGTGGCTAGCTGGAACAGCGCCCACATCACGGCGAGGAACACCGGCACCCCGACCACGGGGTGCAGCAGGACCCGGTCGATCCGGTCCGAGCGGGTGGGGCGCAGCGCCGACGGGGCGACCTGCGCGGTGCGCACCACCTCGTCCACCCAGGTGAACAACCGGTCGGCGTGCTCCAGCTCGGTCTCCCCCGCCTCCGCGAGGGCGGGGACATGGGCCGTGCGGACGGGCGGGGTGCAGCAGCGAGGCTCCTCGGCGGCCAGGCAGCGCCCGATCTCGCCGGCCAGCGCCTCGCTCGAGCGCCGGGACCGTGGATCGACGGCGACGACGGGCAGGCCGAGCGCGGCGCCCAGGCGCGCCGGGTCGACCTCGATCCCGCGGTCGGCGGCGACGTCGGTCATGGTCAGTGCCACCACGACGTCCTGGGTGGTTTCGAGCACCTGTCCGAGCAGATAGAGCGAGCGGGCCAACGCCCCCGCCTCGACGAGCACCACGACCAGGTCGGCTGGGTCCGTGCCGCGTCCTGCGACGGCGTCGGCGGTCACCTGCTCGTCGGGTGAGCGCGCGACGAGGGAGTACGTCCCGGGCAGGTCGACCAGGCGGACCGTGCTGCTCGCCTCACTGCGGCCGGTGTAGGCGACAAGGTCCGCGTCCAGCCCTGGGCTCCGCGGCACGCGCAACGTGGTGGTCTGCAGCTCGACCGTGGTGCCGGGGGCGTTCATCACCCGCTGCGCGCTGCCGGTCAGGGAGTTGAACAGGGTCGACTTCCCGACGTTGGGGTTGCCGACCAGCAGCACCGTCGGCGCGCCGAGGGTGGCGGTCGGGGCGGGTTCGCTCGAACCGTGACAGGAGCTCATGGGCGTGCCTTTCTGAGGCGGTGCACGCGGGTCGTCGGTTGCGGGCGGTGGGGTGCCTGCCCGGCGGCTCGTGGGTGGGGTGGAAGTCAGGCGTCCGGGTGGACCTCGACGTGCGCGCAGGTTCGCGCGTCGACGGCGAACCGGTCAGCGCCCAGCGCCACGACGCGACCGCCGAACGCGGCCTTGTGGGTGACGCGCAGCTGTGCCCCGTCACGCAGGCCGAGCTCGCGGAGCCGGAACCTGACGGAGCCGTCTGCCGGAAGATCGACGCCGACGACGCGTGCGGTGCGGTTCAGCGGGAGCTGCGCGAGGTTCATGCTCCCGACGCTACGACTGAGGCAAGGCATGCCTCATGGGACCCAGGTCCCGATGTCTCACTCGAAGCGCGCAGGGTCCCCGGCCCCGACGCGCACCACGACGGGGTCACCGGAGGAGAAGTCGACCACCGTGGTCGGCTCGAGGCCGCACTCCCCGGAGTCAATGATCGCGTCAACCTGGTGGTCCAGCTCCTCCTTGATGACCCAGCCCTCCGTGATGGGCGCCTCCTGGCCGGGCAGCGCCAGCGTGCTGGACAGGATGGGCTCGCCGATCTCGCGCAGCAGCGCACGCACCACGGCGTTGTCCGGGATGCGCACTCCCACGGTCTTCTTCTTGGGGTGCGCCAGGCGCCGCGGCACCTCCTTGGTGGCAGGCAGGATGAACGTGTACGGCCCGGGTGTCGCGGCCTTGACGGCCCGGAACGCCCGGTTGTCCACGTAGACGAACTGCCCGAGTTGCGCGAAGTCGGCGCATACGAGCGTGAAGTGGTGGTCCGGGCTGAGGTGCCGGATGGCGCGGATGCGATCCGCGCCCGTGTGGTTGTCCAGGCGGCAGCCCAGTGCATAGCAGGAGTCGGTGGGATAGGCGATGACGGCGTCGTCCGCCAGCATCGCCACCACCTGGGAGATCGCGCGCGGCTGCGGGTTCTGGGGGTGCACGTCGAAGTACCTGGCCATGGCTCGAGCCTACGGGCCGGACACCCGCTTGTCTTCAGACGCCCGCACCGTGCAGGTGCTCCAGCGCCAGGTTCCCCCGGCCCGCGACCTCGATGCGCTCGAGCCCCTGCCAGCGGGCGGCTCCCTCGAGCAGTGGGAGCAGGCGCTCGGCCACGTCGTCCGGGGCACCAGGCTCCGTCCAGGCCGACTGCACCCGCAGCGCGCCGGCCTGCCGGTCGCTTTTGAGGTCCACACGTCCCACGATCGTGTCTCCCAGCAGCAACGGCAGCGTGTAGTACCCGTACACCCGCTTGTGCGCCGGGGTGTAGATCTCGATGCGGTAGTGGAAGTCGAACAGCCGCTCGGCCCGGGGGCGGAACCACACGACCGGGTCGAACGGGCTCAGCAGGGCAGCGGCGTCCAGACGACGGGGAACTCGCGCATCCACGGCCAGGTAGGCGGGTGCGGACCAGCCCGCCACGTGTACGGGCACCAGCTCGCCCTCCTCGACCAGCTCGCGCACCGCGGTGCGCGCGGCGGCGATCGGCAGCCGGTAGTAGTCGGCGAGGTCGGCGACCGCGCCCACGCCGCAGGCCCGGGCGGACCGGCGCACGAGCTCGCGCACGGCGTCCTCGCGCGGAACGTGTTCACCGAGCACCGCGGCGGGGATGATGTGCTCCGCGAGCGCGTAGCGCCGTCGAAACCCTTGCGCCCGGCGGAGGTGACCTCGCCCCAGAAGAACAGCATCTCGAGGCCGCGCTTCACGTCGGACCAGCCCCACCAGTTGCCTCGCCGTGTGTTCGCCTCGTGCTCGATCTCGCTGGCGGCCTGCGGTCCGTTCACTGCCAGGTCGGCACGCAACCAGTCGAGCAGGGGCAGGTTCGCGCCCACCCACTCGTCCCGCTCGGGCCCGTACCTGTCCCGGTGGGCGTCCATCCGCCAGCGCATCAGCGGCCAGTCGGTCACCGGGATGAACGCCGCCATATGCGCCCAGTACTCGACGTGCCGGGCGCGGGGGCGCAGCGTGAGGCGGTCGAGAGCAGTGCGGTCGTAGGAACCCAGCCGCGCGAACGCGGGCAGGTAGTGGCTGCGCTCGAACACGTTCACCGAGTCGATCTGCAGCAGGCCCAGGCGCCCGATCAGCGCGGAGAGCTGCCGCGTGCCTACAGTGCCCACCGCGGCGCCAGCCGGCCGGCGCGGGGCACCGAAGCCCTGTGCGGCCAGGGCGGTGCGGCGTGCCTGCGCGATGGAGAGCTCGGCGACCATGTCCGCCACCTTAGGCAGCGCCTCCGACACCCGCCAAACCTCCGCCGAGACCGAGGTCTAGGCACTGAGACCGAGTGTTGGAACCCTCTGACTGGGTACCTAAACCTCGGTCTCGGCGACCTGCCGAGCGGGGGCGCGGGCGGCTATGCGTCGGAACCCGAGTCGACCGGCGGCGTGAGCTCGAGCACCGGCACCCCGGGTGGGGCGAAGCCCAGCACCTGCCCGTAGAAGGACAGCTCGGCCTCCCGGGCGTGCGTGATGGTCTCCGCGCGGCGGAAGCCGTGGGACTCACCCTCGTAGGCGAGGTAGGCGTGCGGCACCCCTTTGGCCGCGAGCGCGTCACGGAACCGCTCGGCCTGGGCGGGCGGCACAATCGGGTCGTCCAGGCTCTGGAGCAGCAGCACCGGACGGTCGAGCGCGTCCACGTGGGTGAGCGGCGCCCGGGATCGGTACAACTCGGCGGACTCGGGCCACGGTCCGATCAGCCCGTCGAGGTAGCGGGACTCGAAGTCGTGGGTCTCCTCGCGAAAGGCCTTGAGCTCGGCCACCCCGAAGTAGGAGGCACCGCACGCGAACACGTCGGTGCGGGTGAGCGCGGCGAGCACGGTCCACCCGCCCGCGGAGCCGCCCTCGATCGCCAGCCGGTCGCGATCCGCGAGACCCGCGTCCGCGAGCCCGAGCACGGCCGTCACGGTGTCCTCGACATCCACGACACCCCACTGCCCGCGCAGCCGTTCGCAGTACTCGCGGCCGTAGCCGGTGGAGCCGCCGTAGTTGACGTCCACCACGCCGATGCCGCGGGAGGTGAAGTAGGCATATGTCAGGCTCAGCGCCCCGGTGACGTGCCCGGTCGGGCCGCCGTGCACGAACGCCACGTACGGGGGCAGCTCCCCTGCCGGCGCCCGGAACCGCGGGCTGCGCGGTTCGTAGACGAACGCTTGCACCTCCCTGGTCCCACGCTCGGCCGGGGCGCGGAAGGTCATCGCGCGCGCGGTGGGCAGCCACGCGACGTCGGGCAGGTGGTCGATCGCACGGCGCAGCGGGTGTGCCGCGCCGCCGCGCTCGAGGAGGTAGAGCGCCGGGGAGCGCTGCGACGCCGCGCCGATCACCAGCGCCGTACCGCCGTCGGGGGCGACGGCGGTCAGGGCGGCGGTGGTCAGCTCGGGGGCGACGGCGCGGGCGTCGCCCGTCGCGGGATCCAGCTCGATCAGGTGGTTCACGCCCCGGGTGCTGACCAGCAGGATGGTGCCGTCCGGCAGCGGGGCGTACCAGCGCGTGCCCAGCTGCCACAGGGGCCCGCCGATCTCCGCCTCCGCCTCGTGCAGCACGGTGGGCGGCGCACCGGAAGCGAGGTCGAGCGCGTAGAGATTCCACCATCCGGTGCGGTCGCTGATCGTGTACAGCGTGTGCTCGTCCACCCACTCCGGCTGGAGCACCGACTCGGTCTGCGAACCGAGCACGGTGCGCCATGAGGTGGCCGCACCCCGTTCGTCGAGCTCGGCGACCCGCAGCTCGGTGCCGTCCCAGGGCATGCGCGGGTGGTCCCAGGCGATCCAGGCCAGGTGCCGCCCGTCCGGGGAGAGCCGCGGATAGGCGAGGAAGCGTGAGCCGGAGACGACCGAGGTCACCGCGGACGCGTCCTGCGCGGCGACGCCGTCGAGGGGCACGGTGCACACGTCCCGCGCGAGATCGTCGTTCGCATGGGTCTCGCGCACGCACCACACGAGGTTCCCGACGACGGTCAGCTCGGCGAAGCGGAATCCCGCACCTGCGGGGGTGAGCGGCACGGGCACGCTCGAGCCCGCGTCCAGGCGGTACAGCCGCTGGTCGGTGAACTCGACGAACACCAGCCCGGGCCGCGGGCCGGGCACCACGGCCCAGGACACGCCGCCGTACTCGTGCACGCGGCTGCGGGCGTTCCAAGGGGCGGGTAGCACGTCCTCGGGCTCGTCGGTGACGCGCCCGGACGAGCCGGGCGGGTGCCGACGCACCGCGGTCCGGCCGCCTTCGGCGGGCCGTAGCTCCGACCACCAGACCTCGTCGCCGGCAAAGGCTGCGCCGGTGACGGGATGGGTGTGGGCGGCCAGGTCGGCAGCGCCGATAGGCGACTCCCAGGCCCCGTACGGCGCTGTTGGCATCGGGTCAGGATATCGACTCCTGCGCCGCTGCGCCGGAGCGGGAAGGCTACTTCAGCAGCCGGGACATGGCGCGGTCCACGAGGATGCGGCCACCGGTCTGGCACACCGGGCAGTACTGCAGGGATGAGTCGGCGTAGACGACCTGGCGGACCGTGCTCCCGCACGCCGGGCAGGGCTTCCCCGCCCTCCCGTGCACGCGCATCGCGGACTTCTTCTCCGCCTTCAGCGCGCTCATGTCCGTGCCGTGCGTCCGGGCGATTGCGCGCCCGAGGGTGTCACGGATCGACCGGTACAGGCGATCGACCTCAGGCTCGTCCAGGTCCGCCGGCGCGAACGGCGAGAGCCGGGCGGCATGCAGGATCTCGTCGGAGTACGCGTTGCCGATGCCGGCCAGAACCCGCTGGTCGCGCAGCACGCCCTTGATCCGGGCACGGCCGGCCTGCGCGAGGATCGCGCGCAGACGCTGCGGCGTGAAGTCCTCCGCGAGCGGGTCGGCGCCCAGTCGGGCCACCGCCGGAACCTGCTGCGGATCGTGCACGAGCCACAGCGCGAGCCGCTTGCTGGTGCCCGCCTCGGTCACCTCCAGCGATCCGTCGTCGAGCACCAGCCGGGCCGCGAGCGGGCCTCGGCCGGGCCGCGCGGGGGCTGGCGCAGGTCCCTCGCGCCAGCGCACCCACCCGGCTCGCGCGAGGTGCACCACCAGGTGCAGGTCGCCGGCGGCGATGTCGAGCACCTTGCCATGGTGCGACAGGTCCCGCACAGTGTGGCCCACCAGCGCCGACGGCGCGGGGTCGACGGTCTTGAGGGCTGCGAAGGACACGATCTCGCACCGAAGGATCTCGTGGTCGACCATGCGTGCACGCAGGTCCCGGGCGAGGGCATGGACCTCGGGAAGCTCCGGCATGTCTCGAGGGTGCACCCGCGGGCGCCTGGGTGTCCATGGGACGCGGGATCTCCGCCCGTTCCGCCCAGGCCGGCGCACTGCGGGCAGGTCAGGCGAACAGGCCGCCTGCGCCCTGCGACGGCTCCGCGGTCACCACGCCACCCTGGAGGACGTATCGCAGGTGCTGCTCGGGCCGAGCGAGCACAGCGAGGTTGTCGATCGGGTTGCCGTCGACGACGATCAGATCGGCGACGGCACCCGGGCGCAAGGTACCGAGCTGTCCTTCCCGGCGCAGCAGCCGGGCGCCGTTCACGGTCGCCTCGCGGATGACCTGGGACGGGGAGGACACCTGGGCGCGGAGCGCGAGCTCGCCGAGCTGAGCGTGCTCCATCGGGCCGAGCAGGTCGGACCCGTAGGCGACCTGGACTCCGGCCCGCACCGCCCGCTCGTATGCGGACAGCCCCCGGTCGCGCACCTCGGCGACCTTGGCGATCGACTCCGGCGGCAGTCCGACCGTCGCGCTGTGCGCGGCCAGGAGCTCGTAGGTGATCAGCGTCGGCACGAGGTGGACGCCCCGCTCCACCATCGCCGCGATGGTCTCATCGTCCAGGAGGTTGCCGTGCTCCACGCAGTGGACGCCGGCGCGCAGGGCCTGGCGGATGGCCCGGGGGTGGTACGCGTGCACCGTCACGTAGGAGTTCGCGTTCTCGGCCTCGACGACCGCGACGCGGATCTCCTCCTCGGTGAACTGCACGGCGGCGACCTCGTCGTGCGGGGACGCGACACCGCCGGAGACGGCGAGCTTGATGTGCGAGGCGCCCTGCCGGAGCTGCTCACGGACCGTGCGCCGCATCTCGTCAGGGCCATCGGCGATGGCGGCGATGCCGGTGACGACACTGCAGCGACAGTCGCCCTCGGTGCGCGCCCGTTGATCACCATGGCCACCCGTCTGGGAGATCATGTGTCCGCCGTGGACCAGACGCGGTCCGCGAGCCCGTCCCTCGTCGAGAATCCTTGCGATGCCGTGATCGGCGCCGCCCACATCGCGGACCGTCGTGAACCCGCGACGCAGCATCCGGTGGGCCTGCTCGAGGGTGCGCACGGCGGCGTATCCGGCAGTCCACGAGGCGTGCTCGGTCACGTTGACCGTGGTCACCGCGACATGGACGTGTGCGTCGATCAGACCCGGCAGCACGGTTGCACCCCCGGCGTCGATCCACCTGGCATCGTCCGGCACGGCCGTCGGGGGCGTGCCCGATCCCCGGTCGGCGATCATGCCGTCCGCGGCCACGAGCCAGCCCCGGTCGGTCAGCGACGCATCCTCCACGTCGAGCAGAAGAGCGTTGTGAATCACCGTGGTGCTCATGGTGCGGCTCCGTTCTCGATGTGTCCGGTCACCCGGACCCAGAGTTCCTTGAGTCCGAGCGCCATGCTCGAGTGAGTCCGGTGTCGAGAGCAGGTCACGGCGACACCACGGGCGAATCTAGGTGCGGCACCTCGCAGAACGCAATAGAAGTTGTGTGAACGTCGTGTTACTCCGCTTGCGCAACTGTCGTTGCACTACCGTGGAACGAGTGACCTCACACAACGACGTCCCGAACGGGGACGGCCCGTCCGCACCAAGCGTCGCGCAGTGGCTTGCGGACCTGATCCCGACAGGTGGTCGACTCGGCCGTGGCGGTTCGCGCCTGATGTCAGTGGTGTCCCGCCAGCCGGAGTTCGCCAGCTACGCCTCCATCGGCGAGATCGCCGCGCGGGCGGACATCCACCCGTCCTCGGTGACACGGGTCACTCAGGCCTTCGGTTTCGAGGGATGGCCCGCGTTCCGGCGGTCGGTGCGCGCCGTCTACATCGGCTCCGCCGTATCGGCCGACCGCGCCAGACGCGCCGAGCCCACGAGCGTTGCGGAGAGATCCGTGGCTCACGACGTCGACAACGTCGACGCGCTGCGCGATGCGCACACCCAACGGGACATCGAGGCGATCGGACACGCTCTCGCCGCAAGCCCCCGGACGGTGGTCATCGGCAGCGGCCTCGCCGCGGCGCCAGCGGCCGTGCTCGGCCATCTCGGCCTTCTCGGAGGCCTCGATGTGCGCGTCTGCGTCGGCTCCGCGACGACGCAGGCCGCCCAGATCGCGCACCTCGGGCCCGAAGACTGCGTCATCGCGATCAACGTCTGGCGAGTGACGACGGTGCTCTACTCGCTGATGCAGGCCGCACAGGACCGGGGCGTCACCGTGTGCCTGCTCACCGATGTCGCCGCCTCCCGGCTCTCACACATGGCCACGCACGTGGTGGTGACGCAGACGGGATCGGTGGGCGCCGTGCCGTCGGTCACGGCGATGACGGCGGTCGCTCAGGCGATCACACTGGTTGCCGCCGGGCCCGAACAGCTGTCCCGCGCGCGTTCCGTCGAGCGAACCTGGGACAGCCTCGGCCTCATGGACCAGCACGAGTGACCCGCCGCCCACCTCAGCCCAGCGATCCGCGCAGACGCCGGGGCAGGGCGGCGGTGACGTGGTCGAAGGAGTCCTCGACCAGGCTGGCCGCGAGCGCCGCATCGGTGGCGGGCCCGAGCTCGACGCTGATCCAGTGCCGCTTGTTCATGTGGTAGCCCGGCAGCACCCAGGCGTGGGTGGCCACGAGCAGCGGCACCTCGAGCGGCGCGGCCTTGAGATTGACGAGCGGATGCGGGCTCACGTGCGGCACATCCATGAGCAGGGCGAAGATCCTGCCGTGGACTCGGAAGGCTCGGCTGTCCGCGTCAAAAGGCTGGTCGGTACGCGCCTCCGGCAGGTCGAGGCAGACCGCGCGGCACCAGCCGTGGGGATCCGCCGCAAGCTCCGGCGCGCTCACCCCACCGCGCCCGGCGCGTGCACCGCGACGACGTCGGCCGCAAGCAGCGGACCGTACAGGTGCGGGAAGGCCGCCCCCGCCCCGAGGTCCTCGACCACCACGGGCGTTCCGGACCGTGTCGGGTCAAGCTCAAGCACCACGAGGTCGTCGTCGGGCAGGTCGGCGTAGAACAGACCACGGACGCCGGGCACCTGCTCGGCGAAGGAGCAGTGCACGAAGCCCTGAGCGTCATGGGTCTGGTTGCGCGTGGACCAGCGGTAGTCGGCGTCGGCGCGCCACAGCCGGCGCTCGGTCAGGTGGTAGATCGGCCTGCTGATCGGCGCGCGGGGGCGCAGCACCCCTCGACTGACCAGCTCGGCCCGCAGCGCGCCGGCGTCGGTGAACACGATCCCGCTCATGCCGACCCGCTCGGCGCCGGCGACGTTCTCCGGCCTGTCGTCGACGAACACCGCCCGCTCCGCGGCCACGCCGAAGCGCTGGCACGCCAGGGCGAAGATCGCCGGGTCCGGCTTGGCCAGGCGTTCGGCACCCGAGACCAGCACGCCATCGAACCGGTCCAGGATGCCGAAGCGCTCCTGCGCGTGCGGAAAGGTCTCCGCGGACCAGTTGGTCAACGCAAGCACGCGTACCCCTGCCCGCTTGAGCTCGGCGAGCACGGCCGCGGTGCCGGGCACCATGCCGGTCAGGGTGCGAGGGAAATGGCGACGATAGGCGCGGATCGCCTCGGCGTGCTCGGGGAAGCGCTCCGTGAGCTCCGCCTCCCCCTCGGCGAAGGACCGGCCCGCGTCCTGAGCGTGGTTCCAGGCACCAAAGCCGATGCGCTCGAGCAGGTCGGGCACCTGGCCTGCGGGCAGGACGTCGGTGAAGGCGGGAGCCGGGTCCCAGCCGAGCAGCACCTGGCCGAGATCGAGGACGACGGTGTCCAGGGCGGGATGGGGACGCGCGGCCAGCATGGCCCCACGATAGCGTCGGCCACCGCTCATGCGCCGAGACCGAGGGCTGCCTACCGAGACCGAGGGGTGCAACTCTCGGTCTGGGTGACCACCCCTCGGTCTCGGCAATCTGACCGGATGCGCCTCTCCCCAGCGCCGGCGCCCGCCGCGATACTGATCGGATGAGGGGGCGGGGAGCGGCCACCGACGGGCCAAGACGGCCCGGCCGGTCGCCGCTCGACGTGGTCGGCGCCCTGATCGTGCTGCTCGCCTGGTGCTCGCCGTCGTGCTGGGCGGGCACGACGTCGGCGCGAGCCGGCTGCTGGCGAGCGGGACGGTGTAGGTCCAGTCGCTTGCCGTCGCGGTCGCGCTATTCCTCGTGGTGCACGAGACCGCGCGGTCACTCGGCCTCGACCGCTCGGTCGCGGGAGGGCTCGCGGCGGCGACCCTGGCCCTGGCCTACGGGTCCGTGAACCGGTTCGTCCGTCGGCGCACGGCGCGGCTGTACTTCGGCGCCACCGACACGCGGGAGGTCCTGGCGCGGCTGGGTGCGCACCCGACGTCCGAGGGCGATCGGTTGGCGGGCACGCTCGCTCTGGCCGATGCGCTGCGTGCCGGCCTACGGGTCGACTCCGCCACGATCTTGACGCCGGCGGGGGACGGCGTGATGTCCGGGACGCGCGCGGACCACGCCCTCGTGGCCGGGGGCAGGCAGGAGCGCCCCGACGCCCCGAAGGTGCCGGGCACCCGCGCGTCCACCCGGATATCGTCGAGCACCTCGACTGCTTTGTGAGAGATCTCACAACTCCCGGCATTCCCGCCGCCCCAGGTTCCGCATGCCGCCGTCTCGGCCAACCGTCGTCGTCGTTGGGGATCGGCGGCTCTGGCGGCCCGACACGCGGTCGATCGCCGCGCGGGTTGACCACGGCCGGTGGGCGCAACGCCGCAGCGGACCGGCAGGAACAGCGAAGTTAGGATAGCCTCTGCTACCTCCGGGCCTGATGCCCGATGCCCCTCTGCGACGTCGTCACGGTCCCGTGCGGCCCAGCGGGGGCTGGCACCGAGTTGTTCGAGACGATGGAGAGATCCCTTGACCATGTTCACCACCCGACGCCGCGCACTCTCACTCACCGCAGCGGCCGCCGCCCTGGCACTGACTCTCGCCGGATGCGGGAGTGACGACAGCGCGGCGCAGGAGACCGGCTCCGCGACCACCACCGCCGCGGAGGCGTCCGAGGACGCCCCGAGCACCCTGGAGATCGAGGACAACCACGGCATCCAGACCGTCTCGCTGCCGCCCACCAGCGTCATCGCCACCGACAACCGCCTGTTCCAGACCCTGTCCGACTGGGGGATCGCACTGTCGGCCGCGCCGGTCAACCTGATCGCACCCGACAACCCGTACAAGACCGACGCCTCGATCGCGAACCTCGGCTCGCACAACGAACCCGACCTCGAGGCCGTGGTCGCCGCCGAGCCGGATCTGATCATCAACGGTCAGCGCTTCGCGTCCTACTACGAGGACCTCGCCACGCTCGCCCCCGACGCCACCATCATCGAGCTCGACCCGCGCGAGGGCGAGCCCTTCGATGCGGAACTGAAGCGACAGGTCGAGGTGCTCGGCCAGATCTTCGGGCACGAGGAGGACGCCCAGCAGCTCATCGAGGACTTCGACGCGTCCGTGGCCCGAGTCAAGGCGGCCTACGACCCGCAGGACACTGTCATGGCCGTGATCACGTCCGGCGGCGAGATCAACTACGCCGCCCCCGGCACCGGGCGCACGCTCGGGCCGGTCTTCGAGATCCTCGGCCTGACCCCCGCGCTCGAGGTGGACGGCTCGTCCGACCACCAGGGCGACGACATCTCCGTCGAGGCGATCGCCAGCTCCAACCCCGACCTCATCCTCGTGATGGACCGCGACGCGGGCGTCGGCTCGAACTCCGACGAGGCCTACACCCCCGCCAACGAGCTGCTTGCGAACTCCGAGGCCCTGCAGAACGTCACCGCCGTCCAGGAGGAGCGGATCGTCTACATGCCCCAGCTCACGTACCTGAACGAGGGCATCCAGACGTACACCACGTTCTTCAACTCGCTGGCCGACGCTCTCGAGCAGAACTGACCGTCCGGGTGGCGCGGCACGACACGCCGCGCCACCCGAGCCGGGCAGCACCGCGATGACCTCCCCCACCAGCACGCCCCCCACCACCGCCCCCGCCGGAGCACCACGCCCGGCGGGCATTCGCCTGCCCCCACGGGCCGCCGCCTCCCGCGAGAAGCTGTTCACCTGGCCGCTGCTCGTCGGCCTGGCCGTCACGACCGGGCTCGTGGCCCTCTCCCTGTTCGTCGGCGTCTACGACATCTTCGGCGCGGAGGACGGCGCCCGGATGTTCTGGATCACGCGGGTGCCTCGCACCATCGCCCTCGTGCTCGCCGGCGCCGCAATGGCCATGTCCGGCCTGGTCATGCAACAGCTCACGCAGAACCGCTTCGTCGAGCCGACCACCACGGGCACCACGGAGTGGGCCGGGCTCGGCCTGCTGCTCGTCCTGATCGTCGCGCCCGAGGCGTCGCTGCTGGTGAAGATGACCGTCGCCGTCGTCATGGCCTTCCTCGGCACCATGGTGTTCTTCCTCTTCCTGCGCCGGGTGACGCTCAGATCCTCGATCATCGTGCCGATCGTCGGGATGATGCTCGGCGCGGTCGTGGGCGCGGTCTCCACCTTCCTCGCCCTGTCCACCAACATGCTGCAGAGCCTGGGGGTGTGGTTCCTGGGCTCGTTCACCTCGGTGCTGCGCGGTCAGTACGAGCCTCTGTGGGCGGTGGCGGCGATCGTCGTCGTCGTCTTCATCGCGGCGGACCGGTTTACCGTCGCGGGCCTCGGCCAGGACGTGGCCACCTCGGTGGGCCTCAACTACAACCGTGTGGTGCTGCTCGGCACCGGCCTGATCGCCGCGGCCACCGGCATCGTCACCGTGGTCGTGGGCAACCTGCCCTTCCTCGGGCTGATCGTGCCCAACATCGTCTCCCTGTTCCGCGGGGACGATCTGCGCTCGAACCTGCCCTGGGTGTGCCTCGTCGGCGTCGCGATCGTGACCGTGTGCGACATCCTCGGTCGGGTCGTCGTGATGCCCTTCGAGGTTCCGGTTGCGCTCATCCTGGCTGTGCTCGGTGCCGCGGTGTTCATCGGCCTCCTGCTGCGGCAGCGTCGCCATGGCTGACCGGACCACGCTCCCCCTCGACTCGCCGGCGCCACGCACCGCCGGAGCCCTGCCCACCGTGCGCGCCAGGCGCCGGTTCCGGGTGACGATCACCGCACTCACCGTCCTCGCCGCGGCAATCGGAATCGGGCTCCTCGCCTGGGACAACCCCATGCCCTTCGCCAGCCCGGGCTTCTGGCGCATCGCCGAGATGCGGGCCACCAACCTCGTCGTCGTGGTCGTGGTCGCGTTCTGCCAGGCGATTGCGACAGTGAGCTTCCAGACGGTGACCAACAACCGCATCATCACGCCGTCGATCATGGGCTTCGAGTCGCTCTACCGGGTGGTGCAGACCGGCGGGGTCTACCTCTTCGGCGTCGCCGGCGTCACGCTGCTGCAGGGGGTGTGGCAGTTCCTGGCGCAGGTCGCCCTGATGGTCGCCTTCGCCGCACTCCTGTACGGCTGGCTGCTGTCCGGCAAGTACGCCAACCTCCATATCATGCTGCTCACCGGCATCATCCTGGGCGGCGGCCTCGGGGCGCTCGCAACCTTCCTGCAGCGTCTGCTGACCCCGACGGAGTTCGACGTGCTCACCGCCCGCCTGATCGGCTCCATCGCGAACGCCGATGCGAGCTACCTGACGGTCTCCATACCGCTCGTCGCCGTCACCGGCGGGGCGCTGTGGCTGGGTGCGCGGCGGCTCAACGTCCTCGCGCTGGGCCGCGAGACGGCGGTGAACCTCGGGGTCGACCACCGACGTCAGACCATCGTGGTGCTTCTGCTCGTCTCGGTGCTCATGGCGGTTTCGACGTCGTTGATCGGCCCGATGACCTTCTTCGGCTTCCTCGTCGCGATGATCGCCTACCAGCTTGCCGACACCCACGACCACCGTTACGTGTTCCCCGTCGCCTGGCTCGTCGGGATCGTGGTGCTGGGCGGCTCCTACTTCGTCCTGAAGAACCTGTTCTACGCCCAGGGCGCGGTGGGCGTGATCATCGAGATCGTCGGCGGCACCTTCTTCCTCGTGTACATCCTGCGAAAGGGACGCCTGTGATCACCGTGACCTCGGCTGCCAAGCGCTACTCCGGCGAGGTGGCCATCGGACCGATCGACCTGACGATTCCGGCCGGTGGCGTCACCGCCCTGGTGGGGCCTAACGGGGCCGGGAAGTCGACGCTGCTGACCATGATCGGCCGTCTGCTCGGCATGGACGAGGGAAGCATCGAGGTCGCCGGCTACGACGTGGCCACCGCCAAGTCGAAGGACCTTGCGAAGATCGTCTCGATTCTGCGCCAGGAGAACCACTTCGTCACCCGGCTCACGGTTCGCCAGCTCGTCGGCTTCGGACGCTTCCCGCACTCCCAGGGCAGGCTCACCCCCGCCGACGAGGAGATCATCAGCAGCTCGATCGACTTCCTCGGCATGGGCGGACTCGAGCGCCGGTACCTCGACGAGCTCTCGGGCGGGCAGCGCCAGCGTGCCTACGTGGCGATGGTGCTCGCGCAGGACACCGAGTACCTGCTGCTCGACGAGCCGCTGAACAACCTGGACATGCAGCACTCGGTGCAGATGATGCAGCACCTGCGCCGGGCCGCCGCCGAGCTCGGCCGCACCGTCGTCGTGGTCCTGCACGACATCAACTTCGCAGGCCACTACGCGGACCGGATCTGCGCGGTCAAGGACGGTCTGGTCGCCCGCTACGGCAGCCCCGAGGAGATCATGCGCTCCGACGTGCTGTCCGAGCTCTTCGAGACGCCCATCGACGTCATCGACGGACCGCGCGGCAGGCTCGCGGTCTACTACTGAGCGCGGCCTGGCAGGCACGCCCATCCTCCGCCCCGGGGCCCAGCGCCAGGGATCCGGCTCCGCCTCCCGCTCCGGCCGGCTCCGCCCAGCCGTGACTTCGCGTGTGCGGTCGTGGTTTCGCGTGCTGCAGCACGCGCACCCCCCCAGGGCCCCGCGCACGAAACAGGCCGGGGGGGCCCGCTGCCGCCCCCCGCACCGGGCCCGGGGCACGGGGCACGGGGCACGGGGCACACATGACAAAACACCCCCTGTCCTGCGTTTCCGCAGGTCAGGGGGTGTTTCTTTGGTAGCGGGGGCAGGATTTGAACCTGCGACCTCTGGGTTATGAGCCCAGCGAGCTACCGAGCTGCTCCACCCCGCGTCGCTCGCACTACTGTACGCGAGGGAGGCACGTGCACCAAATCGAATCCGCCCCGCCTCCCCCGACCCCGAGAGCGATGCGCCCGTGAGCACTGCCCTGACCATGCACCACGCCCGCCCGCTGGGCGGCGGCGAACCCGTCGACCTCGTTCTTCGCGACGGGCGAATCGCGCAGATCCGCCCCTCCGGCAGCGCGAGCGGCGTCGACGCCGACGCCGACGCCACGGGCGAGCATGTCGACCTCGAGGGCCGCACCCTCATGCCGGGGCTGTGGGACGCGCACGTGCATATGACACAGTGGGCGCTCGCCCGCCTGCGCATGGACCTGAGCACTACTACCTCGGCCGCGCACACGGTGCGGCTGGTCTCCGACCGACTCGCCACGCACCCGCCCGTCGGCGGAGCGCCCCTGGTGGGCTTCGGCTACCACGACGGGCTGTGGCCGGACGTGCCGAGCGCCGCACTGCTGGACGCCGCCGTCGGGCACACGTCCGTCATCCTCGTGGCCGGGGACCTGCACTCCGCCTGGCTGAGCACGGCGGCGCTGCGCCAGCTCGGCATCGAGCACCCCACCGGGGTGCTGCGCGAGACGGAGTGGATGCCGCTGAGCGCGGTGGTCGACCACGTGGACGACGCCGCCGCCGACGCCGCGGTGGCGGACGCCGCCCGGGCCGCCGCGGCCAAGGGCGTCGTCGGGATCGTGGACTACGAGATCACGGAGAACCTCGGCCCGTGGCGGCGTCGCACCGCCGCAGGGCTCCGCACGCTGCGCGTGCGCGCCGGGGTGTGGGAGCCGCATCTGGAGGTGGTCTACGGCCTCGGGCTGCGCACAGGCGACCCCGTTCCCGGCACCGCCGGGCTGGTGACGCAGGGACCGTTGAAGGTGGTCAGCGACGGCTCCCTGAACACACGGACGGCCTTCTGCGCCGACCCGTATCCGGGCGTCGCCGGTCCCGACGCGTACGGTCTGCTGAACGTGCCGCCCGAGCGTCTGGTCCCGCTCCTGCGCGAGGCCGATGCCCACGGGTTGAGCTGCGCGGTGCACGCGATCGGCGACCGCGCGAACACCCTCGCGCTCGACGCCTTCGCCGCCTCGGGCGCCCGCGGCTCGGTGGAGCACGCCCAGCTGCTCGACCCGGCCGACATCGCCCGCTTCGCCGCACTCGGGGTGACCGCCTCGGTGCAGCCCGAGCATGCGATGGACGACCGGGACGTGGCGGACCGCTACTGGGCGGGGCGCACCCACCGCGCCTACGCCTACGGCGCGCTCGCAGCCGCCGGGGTGCACCTCGTGCTGGGCTCGGATGCGCCGGTGGCTCGCCTCGACCCGTGGGCCGAGATCGCCGCGGCCGTCACGCGCACCCGGGACGGACGTGCCCCGTGGCACCCGGAGCAGGCCATGGACCTGCGTGCCGCGCTCGAGGCGAGCGTGGACGGTCGCCCGCTCACCCTCGCCGTCGGGGACGTGGCCGACCTTGCGGTGCTCGACGCCGATCCGCTCTCCCCCGGAGCGTCGCTGCGCGACATGCCGGTGGCCGGGACGCTGCTCGGCGGACGCTGGACGCACCGGACCTTCTGAGCGCCCCCTCACGCTGAACGACGGCGGCCGGGGTGGGCACCACGCCCGCCCCGGCCGCTGTCACCGTCAGCTGTCCAGCGACTCCTCGGCGGCGAGCGCCTGCTCGATCGCGGTGGACAGGCGCTGCTGCGCCTCGCCGTATGCGGCGAAGTCCCCCGCCCGCAAGGCCTCGTCCGCCTCGCGCATGGCCTGCGCGGCGTCCTGCAGCGCCGTGTCGAGCTGCTCGCGCGCGGATCCCGCGACGGGTGTGGTCGGCTCCGTGGTGGGCGTCGGCTCCGCCGTGGGCTCCTCGGTCGGCTCCGTGGTCGGCTCGTCCGTTCCGCCCTCGTCCGGGTCGAGCGGAGTGTCCGGCACGACGACCGGAGGCTCGTCGATCTCGTCCAGGTCCAGGCCGGCGTCCCCGTCGAACACCTGGTCGAGAGCCTCTTCGAGGGTGTCCGCGAACCCGAGCCGGTCACCGAAGGCCACGAGCACCTTGCGCAGCAGCGGAATCTGGGTGCCACCGGAGGACTGCACGTACACCGGCTGCACGTAGAGCAGCCCGCCGCCCAGCGGAAGGGTGAGCAGGTTGCCGTTGCGCACAGTCGAGTTACCCAGCCGCAGCACGTTCAGCTGCTCGTTGATCTCCGTGTCGGAGTCGAAGTCGTTCTGCACCTGCCCCGGCGCGGACACGGTCGAGTCCCGAGGCAGTTCGAGCAGGGTGATCTTGCCGTAGTTCTCCGCCGGCTTGCCGGGTGCGCTGCCGGTCTCGGCGTTGACGGCGAGATACCCGGTGAGGATCTGCCTGTCGGAGTTTCCGCCCGGGATGAAGGTCGACATCAAGGAGAACGACGGCTCGTCCGCGTCCGGCATCTGCAGCGTCAGGTAGTACGGCGGCTGCAGCGGCTTGTTGGTGTTCTGCGTCCGGTCGGTGGGCTCCACCGGGCTCTGCCAGAAGTCCTGCCCGGAGAAGAACTCCGAGGCGGTGGTGACGTGGTACGTGGCGAGCAGGGTGCGCTGCACCTTGAACAGGTCCTCGGGGTAGCGCAGGTGGCTCATCAGATCGCCGGAGATCTCGCTCATGTCCGTGATGGTGGCCGGGAAGGCCTTGCGCCACGCCTGCAGGATCGGGTCCTCGGGATCCCAGGCGTACAGGGTCACCGAGCCGTCATACGCGTCGACGGTCGCCTTGACCGAGTTGCGGATGTAGTTGACCTGCTCCGGGGCCAGCGCCGTGATGGTCGGGGCGTTCGCCGCGGTCAGCGTGTCGCTTGTGGCGTCCTCGAGCGAACGCGACGCGGAGTAGGGGTAGCCGTCGGTGGTGGTGTAGCCGTCGACGATCCACTTCACCCGTCCGTCGACGACGGCCGGGTACACCTTCCCGTCCAGCGTCAGGTAGGGAGCGACCTTCGCCACACGCTCGCGCGGGTCACGGTCGTACAGGATCTGCGACTCGGCGGTCACGCGGTCGGAGAACAGGATCTGCTCGGAGCCGAACTTGATCGAGTACAGCAGCTTGTTGAACAGGTTGCCGATGCTCGGCCCGGCGTCGATCGAGCCGGTCGGGAAGGTCGTGTTGATCTGCCGGTCCGTGGCGTCCGGGTAGTCGAACTCCCACGGCGCGCCCTCGGCGTCCTCGGGCGCCCCGACGATTGAGTAGGTCGGGGAGTTCTGCCCGAAGTAGATGCGCTCCTCGTAGTCCCCCAGGGCGCCGACGGACGGGATCCCGCCCTCGTAGAACGCCGGCCGGCCGTCCGCAGTGGTCTGGTTGCCGTAGGCGGCAGCGACCCCGAACCCGTGGGTGTACACCGTGTGGTCGTTGACCCAGTTGCGCTGGTCGTCGCCGAGGCCCTCGAGGTTGAGCTCGCGCACCGCGATGACGGTGTCCCGGCTCTGTCCCTCGATCTCGTACCTGTCGACGGACAGGACGGAGGGGAAGTTGTAGTACTGCTTGTTCTGCTGCAGCTGGCGGAACGCCGGGCTGACGATCGAC
>JBQGOU010000004.1:0-10773 GCA_052086865.1 Cellulomonadaceae bacterium | reverse complement strand
CGGGTCGAGCAGGCGAATCGAGGCCGTGGTCTCGGAGTCCTCGCGCAGCGCCTGGGGCTCGGCCACCGTCTTCGCGTCGTACGGACTGACGTCGACATCGTCGATGTCGAAGGCCATTCTGGTCGCGTCGATGTTGCGCTGGATGTACTCCGCCTCGAGCTGCTGGGCGTTCGGGTTGACCTGGAAGCGTTCCACGATGGCCGGGTAGATCCCGCCGATGGCGATGGCGGAGACGATCATGAGCCCCGCGCCGATCGCGGGGATGCGCCAGTTGCCCTTGATCGCCGTGACGACGAAGAGCACGGCGACGAGCAGGGCGACGCCGGCGAGGATGCCCTTGGCCGGGATCACCGCGTGCACGTCGGCGTAGGACGCCCCCTCGAACCGGTCGTTGGAGGACGTCAGAATCGAGTAGCGGTCCAGCCAGTAGTTCGCCGCCACCACGACCATGAGGACTGCGGCGAGGACCGAGAGCTGGATCCGCGCGGCCCGCGTCGTGCGGTCGCCCGACGTGCCGGACCCGATCCGCAGCCCGCCGTACAGGTAGTGCATGGCGAGGGAGGCGATCAGGGCGATGACGATGACGGCCATCAGGAAGGACACCACGAAGCGCAGCACCGGAAGCGTGAACACGAAGAAGGACAGGTCCATGCCCCACTCGGGGTCCGTGGTGCCGAACGGCACCCGGTGCCACCACAGCAGCACGTTCTCCCACTGTGCCGAGGCGGCGGCGCCGGCGAAGAAGCCGAGCACGGCCGGCACGGCGATCATCACGAGCCGGCGCAGCGGCTCGATGGCCTCGCGGTACTGGTCGAGGGTCGCTTGCTCGGGCGTCGACGGCGCGTAGATCGGCCGGCTGCGGTAGGCGATGCGCAGGCACAGCCCCACCACGACCGACATCACGGCGAAGCCCAGGACGAACAGCCCGGCGCGCAGACCCCACTGGGTCCAGATGACCTCGCTGTAGCCGAGCTGGGTGAACCACAGGATCTCGGTCCAGAAGCTCGCGGCGAGCACGACGATCCCGACGATGACCACGAGGACACCGATCGTCACCGCCAGGGGGCTGATCTTGCGCCGACCCCCCTCCGGGTGCGCGGAGGAGGAGCGATTCGTTGCGGCAAAGGACACGGGGTTTCAACCTCAGAGGCTCGGCGGGCGACGCTGCGCTGTCGACTGCACAACGCGCTGACGGGACCCCAGGTTCCCACACCCGGGCCCGGACACACCTCTGTTACCGATCTGAGATCCTTGCGGGTATGGACGATACCCCGATGACCCTCGAACAGCTCAGCCTCGCCGAAGCGGTGCGGGAGACCGAGGAGCATGTGGCCACCGGCGGCTGGGACGGACCGGTGCGGGTCTTCGCCCTGGTGCGCACGGCCGACGCGGTCCGGGACTCCCCCGGACTCGCCGAGCAGGTTCCCGAGGCGGTGGCAGCGGGCCGGGCGAACCCCTTCCATCTCATGGCCGTCGAGCAGGAGGACCTGCCGCACGCCCCGGACCTCGAAGGCCTGCTCGCCTTGCTGTCGTGGCCGCCCACCGTGCACGGAGCCGCCGTCGTGGTGGAGCGGTACATGCTGCCGCCGGACGCCGAGGCGTCACTTCCGGCCGACCCGGACCAGGCCCTGGCCTACCTCGAGTCGCATCCGGACCGCGAGGAGGTCCGCATCGCCGCCGGAGTGCTGCGCGACGGCCCGGCCTGGTGCGCGGTGCGCACGCGCAGCCACGACGACGCGGCCTCAGTCGCCTTCGGTCCTGACCTGGTGCCCGGACTGATCGCGGCGGTGCGCGCAACCCTGCAGTAGCCCTGCTCCGCGGGTACCGCGTCAGGAGCAGGTCGGCAGGTCCTGCGCCTCGCCCGCGCCGATCGCGACGACGGCATCACGCGCCTGCTCGAGCGTCTCGACGGCGACCACGCGCAGACCGGCCGGGACGTTCCCGACGACCTCGGCACAGTTCGCCTGGGGCGCGAGGAACCACCGTGCGCCGTCCCGCACGGCCCCGCGCATCTTGAAGGTGATCCCGCCGATCGCCCCCACCTCACCGGAGGTGCTCATGGTCCCGGTTCCTGCGATGACCTGCCCGGCAGCCTCGTCCTCGGGGGTGAGCAGATCGATGATCGCCAGCGCGAACATGGTGCCCGCACTCGCCCCGCCGACGTCGCCGCTGTGGATCGAGACCTCGATCGGCAGGTCGAAGCCCGCGGCGACCATGACGCCGAGTATGGCCGTGCCATCCTCCCCGGTGCCGGTGACGACGGGAACCGTGACCTCCGCCCCGTCGCGGCGGACCCTCAGCTGCACGGTGGCGCCGGGCTCGACGTGCGCGAGCGCGCTGATCAGCGGGTCGTAGCCGGCCACGGGCTGCCCGTCGAGGGCAAGCACCACATCGTCGGCCTCGAGCACCCCGGACGCCCCGCTGTCCTCGGGAACCTCGACGATCACGACGGTGGTGGGCACGTCGTAGCCCAGCTCGGTTAGCGCGGCGTAGGTCGCCACCTCCTGCGAGGAGACCATCTGGATGCGGTTCTCCTCCTCGACCTGCTGCTGGGTCTGCCCCGGCGGGTAGACCTCCTCGATCGGGTAGACGGCCTCGTCCGGATCCAGCCAGGCGAACACGAGCTGGCCCAGCGCCGGGCGGTTGTCCGGCGTGCCCAGGCCGGAGACGGTGGTGAACCGCAGCTGTCCGGTCGTGGGATAGGTCTCGGCGCCGGTGATCGTGATCAACGGCTCGTCCCCGTCCTGCTCGGCGGCCCCGAGCGTGTCGAAGGTCGGGCCTGGCCCGCGCACCACGTAGGAGGCGGGCAGCAGGCCGCCGACGGCGAGCAGCACCGCCGTCAGGAGCATGGAGACGGTGAGCGTCAGGGGGCCGCGGGGAGCGGCGCGACGCGCCGAGGATGTCACAGACACCCCACCATCTTCCCCGATGTCGCTGGGAGCCCGCCGACACCGTCGCCTGGCGGCGTCCCGGGCGGGGCGAACGCTGCGCCGACAGCGAACCTCGCCTCCGGATGACGCCGATCCGGCTCCGTGACGTGCCGGGAGTGGTTACGGTAATGACCCAGCCGCCTGCGAGGAGCATCCGATGAGTTCTGACCGCCCCGTGCCCGGTGAGCCCGAGGGCTCGCCCTGGGAGAAGCTGCTGCGCTCCGTCCTCGGGGACGGAGCAGAGGATGCGCTGCGCGAGCTGCGCGAGCGTGGGATGGACCTCGACGGGATGGCCGACGCCGCCGGGCTGACCAACGACCCCCGCATGCTGGACCAGCTGCTCGCCCAGGTGCGCGCGGTGCTCAGCTCGAGCGGGCGCTCGCCGGTGAACACCGACGTCGCCCGCGACATCGCCCGCCAGACCGCCGCGCAGGGCGATCCCAGCCTGAGCGCCGGAGAGACCAGAACCGCCGTCGAGGCCCTCTCCGTGGCCGACCTGTGGCTCGACTCCGCCTCCGACGTGCCACCCAGGGGGGCGCGGCGCGAGGCGTGGAGCCGCTCCGAGTGGGTCGAACACACCCTGCCCGCCTGGAACGCCCTCGTCGAGCCTGTTGCCTCGAGCGTGGCGGACGCTCTCGCCGGGGTGCTCCCGACGACGTTCCCCGAGGACATGGACGGGGCCGTCCCGGAGCAGCTGGCCGGCATGCTCGGCGGCGACTCGTTCGACCCAACCGCGATGATCCGGCGGCTCGGGTCCGCCGTCTACGGCATGCAGCTCGGCCAGGCCGCGGGAACGTTGTCGCGCGAGGTGTTCGGCGCCACCGACATCGGCGTGCCGCTGCTCGCGGAGAACATGACCGTGCTGGTGCCGACGAACATCGCCGCCTTCGCCGAGGGCCTCGACGCACCGCTCGAGGAGGTGCGCCTGTTCCTCGCCCTGCGCGAGGCGGCACACGCCCGCCTGTTCACCCACGTCACCTGGCTGCGTGGACACCTGCTGGGGCTTGTGGACGCCTACGCCCGCGGGATCACCATCGACACCGAGGCGCTTGAGGAGGCGGTGTCCGGCATCGATCCATCCGACCCCGCTGCCCTGCAGAGCGCCCTGTCCGGCGGCGTGTTCGGCATCGGCTCGACCCCGGAGCAGCGCGCCACCCTCGAACGACTCGAGACGTCGCTGGCCCTGGTCGAGGGCTGGGTCGACGAGGTGACGACGGCGGCGGCGATCGCCCACCTGCCGCATACGATGGCGCTGCGGGAGATGATCCGCAGACGCCGCGCCGCAGGCGGGCCGGCCGAACAGATCTTCGCCTCCCTGGTCGGCCTCGAGCTGCGCCCCCGGCGCAGCCGTGAGGCGGCCACCCTGTGGGCGCGGATCGCCACGGACTCCGGACCGTCGGCCCGGGACGCCGTGTGGGACCACCCGGACCTGATGCCCGGCGCCGTCGACCTGGACGACCCCGCCGGGTACGCCGCACGTCGCGCCGAGGAGAAGGCCGAGCAGTCGGATGTGGACCGCGCCATCGAGGCCTTGCTCGCCGGTGACGATCCGACCGGCGACGATCCGGCTGGCGGCGATCCGGCTGGCGGCGATCAGTCCGGAACCGAGGAGCCCGACACTCAGGCGTGACCTGCCCGCGCCGGTGCGCCTGAACCGCGCTTGCGGCGCGGCTCAGGACTCCGGCGCCGCCGACACGTCCTCGGCGTCATCCTCCTCGACCTCACTGCCCTCGACGTCGTCGTCCTCGGCCTCCGGATCGGCGACGCCCTCCCCCCGGAACGCCACCCCTTCCAGGAATCCCCGGGCACGCTCGGTGCGCGGATAGCCCTCGAGCAGCGCCCAGAACCGAGGGCCGTGGCCCGCGTGCAGCAGATGGGCCAGCTCGTGCAGCAGGACGTAGTCGAGCACCCACCCGGGCAGGCCACGCACCCGGTCGGAGATGCGGATCGAGCCCTCGGACGGCGTGCACGAGCCCCAGCGGCGCCCCTGATTGCTGACCCACCGCACGCTCCTGGGCGCCGCAAGTCCCTCGAGGTAGCGGGCGGACAGGTCCGTCGCCCGCTGCATCAGCTCGGTGTCCGACGGGCGGCGCCTGCGCTCCTTGGCCGCCAGCCGTGCGAGCATGCGCTCGACCCACTCCCGCTCCTGTTCCGCGGTGAAGCGCGCTGGGATGGACACGACCGTGCGATCGCCGTCGCGGTAGGCACTCACCGTGCGGGCGCGCCGTCGGCTGCGGCGCACCTCCACCATGCCTTGGGCATCGTCGTGCACGAGCATGACCGTATCGTGACGAGAGCCGAACCGGGAGGGGAAACGGCCCAGAACTGTGGACAACTCCCTCAGGCCTCTCAGCGGTGGCACCCTCGATCCATGTACCTACGACCCGGCCTTTCCGTTCTGCACTGCCCGCCCGACGGTGTGCAGCTGGGGACGGATCCACGCTGGGCCGTCCGCCTGACCGGCCTCGATCCCGCCCAGGTCGACGCGGTGCTCGCTCTGGCCGACGGACCATCCACCTCCGGTGCGCAGCTGCTCGACGACGCCGTGCGCGGTGCCCTGGTGCGGGCAGGCGCGCTCGTGGCACGCCCGGCACCCGCCGCTGATTCGGCGGTGGCATGGAGCCATCTGCTTGCGGACGGTGACGGGCCCGGTCTGCTGGCGGGGCGGTCACGGCGTTGCGTGGGAATCCTCGGCCTGGGCCCGTGCGGGCTCTCGCTTGCGCAGCGGCTCGCCGCATGCGGGGTGGGCCGGCTCGTCCTGGACGACGACTCCCCTGTGACGCACCGCGACCTGGCACCGGGCGGCTACGGCCTGCGCGACCTGGGCCAGCGCCGCAGCTCGGCGGCGGTCCGCTGCCTGAACGCCGAGATCGGGGCGCAGGGCCCTGCGCGGGTGGTTCCCGCGGCGATCAGCGGCGCGGACGATCTCGACGCCCTCGTGCTCATCGTCCACGGTGCCGTGGACCCGGAGAACGCCTGGCGGCTCATGGCCGAGCAGGTCGTGCATCTCCCCGTGGTGTGGGGCGAGGCCGGCGTGGACGTCGGCCCGCTGGTGGTGCCCGGCGCGGGTCCGTGCCTGCGCTGCGTCGACCTGCACCGACGCGACGCGGATCCGCGCTGGCCCGCCGTGCTGGCCCAGCTGAGCGCGCCGCGGCCGGAGGGCTCCGGCGAGGAGCCGCTGCTGGCCCACGCCGCCGCGAACGCGGCAGCCGCGCATGTGCTGGCGGCGCTGGACGGACGCGCCCAGCCGGGTGTGGCCGTCGTCGTGCCGTTGCCCGACGTCGTTCCCCGACGGCGCACGTGGCCCGCGCATCCGGCGTGCGGGTGCACCGATCCCGTCCGGGCGGTGCCCGGACGGGATCGGTGAGCCGGTCAGGCCGCGGACCCAGCGCTGTCCTTGCGGGGGCGGCCCCGACCGCGCTTGGTGGCGACGACGCGTCCTTCGACGAAGACTTCGCCGCCCCAGACGCCCCAGGGCTCCTGACGGTCGATGGCGCCGGCGAGGCACCCGGCGAGCAGCGGGCACTGCCGGCACAGCGCCTTGGCGCGCTCGACGTCGGTCTGTTTCTCGGCGAACCAGATCTCCGGGTCCTCGACGCGGCACGGGATCATCCCGTCGACGAGCCGGAGGAACTCCTGGTCGTCGTCGCGCGACCCGGCGGCACCGGGTGTCGTCGTCGTGGGCGCCGGACCGGTCGGGTACGGCGAACCGACGCGGCGGACCGGGCGGTCGTCCTGCGTGATGGTTCCGAGCAGCGTGCTGAGACGCACGATGTCCTCCAGAAGATTCCCTGTGGTGAACGAGCGATGTGAGGTGTGCGAGCTCGCGACCCGGAGACAGGTCAGCGAATCGCGGACGGCGACGGCGCGGTTAGGCGCGGGGAGACCCCTCGGTCGCGATCCCGGGGCAAGCGACGATGCGGAATCGATCCAGCATGAGGTAGCCGCCTGCGCCGGTCATGGCGCCAGTCGTTGTCATCTGGTTCTTCATCGTGATCTCACCCCTCTCTCTTCATCGGACCCGGGCATCTCTGCGCGGGCCTCACCAACAAGGACTCGACCACCCTAACCGGACCCGAGCGAGGGGCCAACCCGTTTTCCGCACACATCTCGACGAGTTGTGTCGCCGGCCCGCTGGGGCCCGGACAGACCCCTGCTCGGTGCGCCGATCACGTCCTACGGTTCGCGCGCCACAAGACCCAGCAGGGCCGCACCGTAGCGGTCCACCTTGGCCGGTCCGATCCCCTTGATCCGCACGAGCTCGGCCACCGAGGCGGGGCGCAGCTCGCAGATGGCCGCCAGGGTCGCGTCCCCCAGCACGGTGAAGGCGGGGCGGTCCGCCTCGGCGGCGACGCTCGTGCGCCACTCGCGCAGCCGTTCGAACAGCTCCTGGTCGTACGTGCCGGTCAGGTGCACCCCGGGTCCGCGCGCGCCGTCGCCGCCCTCGGGCCACAGCCCGTCGAGAAACCTGCTGCGTCGTCGCCCGCCCCGTCCTCCTGCGTGCCGGGACCGACCGTAGGACAGCGCCAGATACTCGCGCGCCCGCGTGATGCCGACATAGAGCAGCCGCTGCTCCTCCGCCACGGCCTCGGGGGTCTCGGCGAGGGAGATCGGGAGCAACCCCTCGCTCAGCCCGGCGAGAAACACCGCGTCCCACTCCAGGCCCTTGGCCGCGTGCAGCGACGCGAGCGTGACGCCCTCCACTGTCGGGGCGTGCTGCGCCGCGGCGCGCTCGTCGAGATCGGCAAGGTACTCCGGCAGCCCCGCCCCGTGCTGCTCGAACATCTCGTCGGCGAGCGAGACCAGTGCCTGCATCGACTCCCAGCGTTCGCGGACCGCGCCTCGCGCGGCCGGGGACTGCGGCGCCCAGCCGTTCGACAACAGCACGTCGCGCACGATCTGCGGCAGCGTCATATCCGGCTCGACGGCGCGACCCGCGCCGCGCAGCAGCACAAGTGCGTCGCGTACCTCCGGACGCGCGAAGAACCGCTCCCCGCCGCGCACCAGATAGCCGATGCCCTGGTCGGCCAACGCATGCTCGAAGGCCTGCGCCTGCCCGTTGGTGCGGTACAGCACCGCGACCTCGCTCGCCCGCGTGCCGGCCGCGATCAGCCTGCCGATGGCCGTGGCGATCCCCTGCGCCTCCGCCTCGTCGTCGTCGTAGGCGGTGAACCGCACCGGCGGTCCGGCCGGTCGCTGCGCCACGAGCTCGAGCGGCGCGAAGCCGCCACGGACCCGGCGCCGGGCGAGCAGGGCGTTGGCCAGGGAGACCACCTGGGGGGTGGAGCGGTAGTCGCGCACGAGCCGGATCACCCGCGCCCCGGGGTGGGACTTCGGGAACGTGAGCAGATGCTGCGGGGTGGCACCGGCGAAGGAGTAGATGGTCTGGCTCGGGTCCCCGACCACGCACAGCTCCGTGCGTCCGCCGAGCCACTGGTCCAGCAGGAACTGCTGCAGGGGCGAGACGTCCTGGTACTCGTCGACGACGAAGCGCCGGTACTGCCGGCGGACCTCGTCGCCCACACTGGGGTGCGAGGCGAGCATGTCGCTGAGCAGGAGGAGCACATCCTCGAAGTCGACGACCCCGCGCCCGCCCTTGACCTCCTCGTACATCGTGATGATGCGGGCCACGGCGTAGGCGTCGAAGCCGGCCGGGGTGGGCCGGTCGATGGCGGCGACCGCGCGAGCGTAGTCGTCGGCCGGCACCATCATGACCTTGGACCACTCGATCTCGGAGGCCAGGTCACGGATCGCCAGCCGGTCCACGCTCATGCCGAGGGCCTGCGCCGCCTGCGCGACCACGGGGGCCTTGTGCTCGAGGATCCGCGGTGGGGCGCCGCCGACGACGCGGGGCCAGAAGTACCCGAGCTGGCGCAGCGCGGCGGCGTGGAACGTCCTCGCCTGCACCCCCGTCGCTCCGAGTGCCCGCAGACGGGTGCGCATCTCACCCGCCGCGCGCGCGGTGAAGGTGACGGCCAGGACGCTGGTGGGGGTGTACACGCCCGTGCGCACCCCGTAGGCGATGCGGTGGGTGATCGCCCGGGTCTTGCCCGTGCCCGCGCCCGCAAGCACGCACACGGGTCCCGTCAAGGCGGTGGCGACCTCGCGCTGGTCGGGGTCCAGGGCGTCGAGGATCTCGTCGGCAGACATCAGGGCGATTGTCTCAGCCGGGCCCGACATGGGCGGACTCGGCGCCGACGCGGTGGATCGGGCACGATGGGTGTGGCCCGGTGGTCGACCGGGCCACGATGACAGGAGCACCGCATGACCGCACCACAGCTGCCCGAGCCCGGCACGATCGTCATGTACTCGACGCCGTGGTGCGGGTACTGCCGCCGGCTCAAGACGCAGCTCGACTCCGTCGGGATCGGCTACACAGAGGTCGACATCGAGAACCTGCCGGACGCCGCGGCGTTCGTCGAGCAGGTCAACGGCGGGAACCAGACGGTGCCGACGGTGGTTTTCCCGGACGGTTCCGCAGCGACGAACCCGACGCTCGCCCAGGTCCGCGAACGCCTGGCCTGAGCGCGCGCCACCACGGATGAGCGCCGTCGCCACTGCCCCTCGTTCTGCCGACGGCGGTCCCGCTCGTCGCGACGGTTCTCGCCTATCGCCGGGACCGCCGCACGCTGCGCACGGCGGTGCTGCTGCTAGTCACGCTGCTGACGTTCCTGGGCGCGCTGTTCGGGAGGCTCATGGGCGAGGCCGTCGCCGTGCTTCCCGCGAATGCGGCGGGCTGGATCGCTCTCGGGCTCGCAGCCGCAGCGCTGCTGACCGTGCTGGTGCTCGCGGGCTACCTGGTGGCCAACGGGATCGGCATGTTGCGCCGGGAGGGCCGCCGCCCCAGCACCGCGCTGTCGCTGGTCCTCGGGCTCACGATGCTCGGCTACACCGCAGTACCCGTCGTCGCCGTCCTCGCCGATCAGGAGGACGTGATGCTGGCCTTCCTGCTCACCGTGCCCCCGGTCGCGTTCTTCTCGGTGCTGTTCGTCGCGTTCCTGCTGTACATGCCGGTGTACGCGTTCGCGGTCCGCCACGACCACCACCAGCCCGGCGCCGTGATCGTGCTCGGGGCACGCGTGGTGGGCAACGCCCCCACCCCGCTGCTGCGCAGCAGGCTCGAGGCCGGAATCGCGGCGTGGTCGCGTGCACGCACGCACGGCCCGTGCCTCTTCGTCACCTCGGGCGGCCAGGGCACCGACGAGGTGGCGCCCGAGGGCCGGGTGATGGCCGAGTACGCCGCGGCGCACGGGGTGGACGCGGCCGACGTCGTCGTGGAGGACCGCTCCACAAGCACCGAGCAGAACCTGCGGCTGTCCCAGGCACTGCTCGCCGAGCGGGTGCCTTTGGCCGGATCCTGGTCGCCACAAGCGACTTCCACGCCCTGCGCGCCGCCATGCTCATGCGCCGCCTCGGCATGGCCGGGGACGCGATCGGGGGCCGCACCGCTCAGTACTACCGGCCCACCGCCACGATCCGGGAGTTCGCCGCAGTGCTGCGCGATCGGCGCCGCACCGTCCTCGTCCTGGGCGGACTGTCCGCCCTGCCGCTGCTCGCCGCAAGCGGCATCACGCTGATCAGCTGGCTCAGCGTGCTCGGCTGAGCCGTCCCGCTCAACCCACCGGACGCGCCGTTCCCTGCGTGGGCAGCACCGCGCCGTACCAGTCCTCGATCAACGACCGGGCGATTGAGCTGCGCATCGGCAGCAGCACCTGCCCGGACTCCACGCCCGCGGCGAGCTCGGCGCGCTCGAACCACCGGGCCTCGGTGACCTCGTCGCCGGCGACCGTGATCTCGGTGGTCACGGCCCGCGCAGTGAAGGCGAACATCTAGGACGCGGGGA
>JBQGOU010000003.1:30628-32521 GCA_052086865.1 Cellulomonadaceae bacterium | reverse complement strand
GCCTCGCTGACCCCCCCCCTCCCCGTTACGTCCGACGCGCCCGCGTGCGCCTGTAACTTCCCCGGGCCGCCGACGTCGTCGCCGCTCTCCACCGCCGCGGCGAGCGCCGCGCCCTGCCCGCCGGCGCCCGAGCCTGCGCCGGTGGAGATGAGCGCGGTGACCGAGGTTCCGGCCGCCTGGGCCTCCAGATCGTCCGCAAGCGTCTGCTGGGCGTCGGCCAGGTCCTGCTCGGCCTCGTCGACCGCATCCTGCAGCGACTCGAGATCGAGGCTGGCGATCAGGTCGCCCGCGGCAACCCGGTCCCCCGGGGCGACCAGGGTGCTGGCCACCGTGCCGCCTGCGCCAAAACTCACGTCGAGGCGTGAAGCGGACTCGACGCTCGCGCCGGTGAGCCTGACGTTCGCCGGAGACTCCCGTTGCCCCGGCCGACGCTGCCCGCTCAGTCATCGCTGTCTCCCCCATCCCCGCCGGCCCCCGGGCCGCCTTGACCCGGCCGGCCCGCACCGCCCTGCATCGCGGTGGTGCATCCGTCCGCACCGGCGTCGCTGAGCGTCATCACCGTCGCCGCCATGGCACCGGACCCGTCCTGTTCGCCCTGTGCGCTCGCGCACCGGCCGACCTCGACGTCCTGCGCGCTCCCGGCCCGCTGCACGGTGACGGTCGTCGTGTCGTCGACCTCGAGGGTGGTCTCCTGCTCCGTGTCGGAGACGGCGGCAACCGTGACGCTCGTCCCGTCCACCACGAGAACCTGGCCCACGACCATGCTGCCGCCCGGACCCTGCCCGGCCTGCTCCGAGGAGTCGGTGGGGCGCTCCTGCGGTTCGCCGCTCGGGGCGTCGGTGGGTGCATCGCCCTCGGGCCGCTCGCCGCCGTCGCCCGGCGCGAAACCGCCCCCGCCGCCCGGCATGAACCCGGCCGAGGCGCACTCGCCGTCCACCGGCTCACTGACCACAACCGTCGTCGCCGCGGCGTCGGTGCCACCGGAGGCGAGGACACACGAGCCGACCGTCACGTCCTCGAGACCACCGGTCACGGCCAGGGTGAACTCGGTGTCCGCACTCCAGCTCACAGCCGTCTGCGACTCACCGTCCTGGACCTGGGCGACGTCGCCGGAGACGGCGGCGATCTCCCCGCGCAGGCCGCCGCCCCCGAAGTCCTCGGGATCGGGTCCGGGGCCGCCCCCGGCCTGCTCCGAGGGTGCGCCATCGCCGGAGGGCGACGCGGTGGTCGCCGCGTCGTCGTCGGCGGCCCCGGAGCAGGCGGAGAGCACGAGCAGGACCGGGAGGGCCCCGGCGAGGGCGATCCGGGCAGCACGCCCGGGCACAGTGGATGTCATGGTTGTCTCCATTCGGGAAGGGGGTGCGAGGTCACTCGCTGCGCAGGGCGTCGATGGGGGCGAGCCGCGCGGCGTGGACCGCGGGATACACGCCGAAGCTGAGTCCGATGCCGAGGGCCACGCCGATGGCGGCGAGCACCGCCGGCACGGACACCACAATCGATGAGCCGAGCACGCCCGGCAGCGTGAGCGCGGCGACGATCCCCAGCGCGGCGCCCGCCACGCCGCCCGCGACCCCGAGGATCGACGCCTCCGCGAGGAACTGGCGGCGGATCGCCGCCGGCGGGGCGCCGAGGGCCTTACGCAGCCCGATCTCACGGGTCCGCTCGGTCACCGAGACCAGCATGATGTTCATCACCCCGATCCCTCCGACCAGCAGGGACAGGCCCGCAACCCCGGCGAACAGGACGGTCAACGTGCGGTACACGGACGTCGCCGTCGAGACGAGGGAGTCCTGCGAGGCGATCGTGAAGTCGGCCGAGTCCGCAGAGGTGGTCCCGTGCAGGGCCAGCAGGAGGCTCTCGGCCTCCTGCTGCGCCGCGGAGACCAGGTCGGTG
>JBQGOU010000003.1:25124-30618 GCA_052086865.1 Cellulomonadaceae bacterium | reverse complement strand
CCTTGAGGTAGATCGTGCTCACGGAGGCGTCCGTGCCGCCGGTGATGGCGGAGGTCATCGCGGTCATCGAGATCAGCGCGGTGTCGTCCAGGTTGGTCTCCGCGCTCGATCCGGCCTCGGCAAGCACCCCGACCACGTCGAACGTCGAGCCGGCGATCGAGACCGTGCGCCCGACGACGTTCGTGGTCCCGAAGAGCTCGGTGGCCGTCTCCGGGCCGAGCACGACCTCGGCGACGGAGTCCGGGGAGACGAAGTCGCCGGCGTCAAGCGAACGCCCGCGGACCTCCAGCCACTCGCCCGTCACGCCTGTGACCGTCACCGTCCAGTTCGCGTCCCCGGCCTCGATGGACTGGGACGATCCGCGTTCCGCGGTGACGGCCGAGACGTCGGGCACCGCGACCGGCGAGGCGAGCGCCTCCGCATCCGCGACGGTCAGCGTGGCCGCGGACCCCATCCCCCCGCGCATGCCCGAGGAGTCCGTCGAGGACCCCGGGGTGACGATCAGCAGATCCGAGCCCAGCGCGCTGATGTCCTCGGCGACGTCCTTCTGTGTGCCCAGCCCGAGCCCGACGGTCAAGATCACCGCGGCGATACCGATCAGGATCCCCAGGACGGTCAGCAGCGAGCGCATGCTGTGCGCCCGGATCGCGTGCCAGGCGGTGGCCACCGTCTCCGGCCAGCTCATGAGGCCGCCCTCTCGGTCGGTTCGTCGGACTGGATGAGGCCGTCGAGCACCCGCACCACACGCCGGGACCGCGCGGCCACCTCGGCCTCGTGGGTGATGAGCACGACGGTGCGCCCCTGGGCGTTGAGCTCGTCCATCAGTTCCAGCACGTCCTGCGTGGAGTGGGAGTCAAGGTTTCCGGTCGGCTCGTCCGCGAGGATGAGTGCGGGCTCCCCGACCAGGGCCCTGGCGATCGCCACCCGCTGCTGCTGCCCACCGGAGAGCTGCCCCGGCCGGTTCGCCGTGCGGTCACCGAGTCCGACGCGCTCCAGGGCAGCGACAGCCCGCTCCCGGCGTTCCGCACCCGGCACCCCGCGGTAGACCAGCGGCAGCTCGACGTTGCGCAGCGCGGACAGGGAGGGCAGCAGGTTGAACTGCTGGAACACGAACCCGATCTGCTCGTTGCGCACCGCGGCCAGCTCGACCTCGTCCAGGTGCTCCACGTCGTCGCCGGCGAGACGGTAGGCGCCGGAGGTGACCGAGTCGAGGCAGCCCAGGATGTTCATCAGCGTCGACTTACCGGATCCGGAGGGGCCGATGATCGCCACGTACTCGCCGCGGGCGATGCGCAGGTCCACCCCGCGCAGCGCCTCGAACTCGATGTCACCGGCCCGGTAGGTCTTGCGCGCCCCCACCATGTCGATGACGAGACCCGGGGTCACCGGCCACCGCCCTGACCCGGTCCGCCCTGACCACCGCCGAAGTCGCTCTGACCGCCCTGGCCGCCCGGCGCACCCTGGCCACCGAAGTCGCCCTGGCCGCCCTCACCCGGGAAGTCGCCGGGCATGCCGGACCCGTCCTGCGTGGCCTGCTCCTGCGACCCGCCGCCCGGCGTGGCCACGGTGTAGGAGACGGTGTCCCCCGCCGCCAGACCCGAGACGATCTCCGTCATCTGCCCGGAGGTCTCCCCGGTCTCGACGGTCTGCTCGCTGGTCGAGCCGTCCTCGGCGACCAGGGTGACCACCCACGCGCCGCCGGCGTCGGTGCTGAGCGCGGCCGCGGGCACCGCAAGCACGTCCGTGCGCCGCTCGGTGATGATCGACACGTCCACGGCGACCCCGTCGAACAGTCCCGCGGGGCTGCCCGTGACGGTCACGGTGACCGGATAGGCCACCGCACCCTGTGTCGTGGAGGGCAGCAGGCCGATCTCGGTCACGGTGCCGAACACCGTCTGACCCAGATCGTCGGAGGTCATCTCGACCTGGTCACCGAGCTCGATGTCGACGACGTCCGACTCCCCGACCGAGACGGCCACTGTCCAGGCGTCCGTCCCGACGATGGTGACGGCGGCCGTGGTGGCGGTGCTTGTCGTCGCACCGCCCGCGCCGGTGGGCGAGGACGCCCCGCCGGCCGAGGCTCCCGTGGACGTGGCCGAGACGACATCGCCTGCGGCGATCCCGACGGAGGTGACCAGCCCGGAGACGGGTGCTACCAGTGTGGCGTCGGTCATCGCCGCCTCGGCGTCGTCGTCGGCCTGTTGGGCGACGGCGACGGCGGCGGCGCGTGCCGTCACCGCCGCAGCCGCGGCGTCCGATCCGTCGTCGGACTCCTGGGCCTCAACGAGTGCGGCCTGCGCGGTCGCCAGATCCGCCGCGGCCTGGGCGCGGGCGGCACCGAGCTGGAGCGTGTCGATCGTCGCGAGCACGTCGCCTTCGGCGACCAGGTCGCCGGCCACCACCTCGACGCTCCGCACGGTGCCCGAGGCGGCGAAGACCGCCTGCACCTGCACGGCCGGGGTGAGCGTGCCCGACGTCGTTACCGACTGCTCGAAGGTCGAGGTCGCCGCCTGCACGGTCGTCGTCGTGGCGGCGGAGTCCTGTGCGGCGGCTTCGGGCCGCAGCGCCAGCCAGACCGCGGCCACGCCGCCGAGGACTAGAACGACCGCAACCAGCACGACGGTGCGCCGACCGGTCCACCGCCGGGCACGCTGCGGGGTGTCGCCGGGTCCGGTCGGCACGACCGGCGCTGTCCGCTGTCGCTGCACGCTGAGCTCCCTCGAGTCCGTGCCGCCTCCCCAGCGGCTTCCGGACGGGACTGTAGGGACTCACAATGGGACGACCGTAGCCGTAGCCTGTGCGCCCGCTGTGCGAACCTCCCACTCATCGCCCTAGTGCGATATTATCGACAAATGGCGATTGAATACGGGGGCGTGAACGACCTCGGGGTCGCCGCCCGGCTCTTCCAGGCCTTCAGCGACCCGTCCCGCCTGACGATCCTCGGCCACCTCCTGCTCGGCGAGCACAACGTCGCCGAGCTCGTCGAGCACCTCGACCTCGCCCAGTCCACGGTGTCCAAGCATCTCGCCTGCCTCAAAGGCTGCGGGTTGGTCACGAGCCGGGCCTCGGGAGGCTTCTCCTACTTCGCGGTCGCCCACCCCCAGGCCACGGCCGAGCTCCTCGGCTCGGCCGAGCACCTCCTGCTCCTGACCGGCAGCGCCGTCACCCTATGCCCCACCCAGATCGACCAGGACGCCTGATGGGTAACGGGCACACACACGGACCGGTCGGCCACGTCGGGGCCCGCTACCGGCACCGCCTCGCCCTGAGCTTCGCCCTGATCGCCGCGTTCTTCGTCGTCGAGCTCGTCGCGGGCCTGCTCTCCCAGTCCCTCGCCCTGCTCACGGACGCGGGACACATGGCCGCCGACGTCGTCGCGCTGGGCGCCGCGCTGACCGCCACGAGCATCGCCGCCCGGCCGGACACGACCGGGCGGCGCACGTTCGGCTCCTACCGGGCCGAGGTCTTCGCATCCGGCCTCGCCGTGCTCCTCATGCTGGGCGTCGCCGTCTACGTCGTGGTGGAGGCCGCCGGACGCATCGGTTCCACCCCGGAGGTCTCGACCACGCCGATGATCGTCGTCGGCTCCCTGGGCCTGGTGGTCAACGTCGTCGTCCTGCTGCTGCTGCGCGCCGGCTCCTCGGAGTCGCTGAACGTCAAGGGCGCCTACCTCGAAGTCGTGGCGGACACCGCCGGGTCGGTGGGTGTCGTCGCGGCCGGCGTGCTCGTCATCGTGACCGGCGAGGCCTGGTGGGACACGCTCGTCGCCGTCGGCATCGGGGTGTTCGTGGCGGTGCGCGCGGTGCTGCTCGGCCGTCAGGTGCTCGCCGTGCTCGGACAGCAGGTGCCCGAGGGACTCGTGCTCGAGGACGTCGTGCACGACCTCGAGGCCGTGCCCGGGGTGCGCGGGGTGCACGACCTGCACGTGTGGGTGCTCACCTCGGGCATGAACGTGGCCACCGCCCACCTGGTGGCCGCGGACACGAACCGCTTCGCGGAGATCCTCGACCAGGCCCGCACCGTGCTGCGCGAGAAGCACGGCGTGGAGCACGCGACGCTGCAGCTCGAGCAAGGACCCTCGCGCGACTGCCACGAGGTGACGTGGTGACGGGCGAGGCGCCGCCCCTGCACGGCATCCGCGGTGTCAGTGCGAGCGCAGCGCCTCGATGAGCTCGCTCTTGCGCATCGTCGAGCGTCCGGACACCCCGATCTCGGCGGCCCGCTTCTGCAGCTCGGGCACCGTCCAGCCCTCGTAGGGCGGCGCCTCACCGCCCTTGCGCCCGACGGCGGACCTGCCGCGCTTGGCGCTGGCATTGGCGATGCGCGCCGACTTCTCCTTGCTGTTTCCCTCGTCCCGGAGCTCCTCGTACAGCTCCGGGTCCTTGACGCTGGGCCCTGGGTCCCGTCCGGGCATCGCTGTCTCCTCTTCGGTTGGCGGGCATCCGTGCCGGTGATCTAGAAGACCGGCTTGCCTCCGGTCACGCCCAGCACGGTCGCCGACACGTAGGACGCGGTGACCTCGGAGGCGAGGAAGACGAAGGCCGGCGCAACCTCGGCGGGCTCCCCCGCGCGCCCGAGCGGGGTGTCCTGCCCCAGCGTCGCCACCTTCTGCGGATGCTGGGTGGCGGGTTGCAGCGGAGTCCAGATGGGGCCGGGCGCGACGGCGTTGACGCGGATACCGCGCGGGCCGAGCTCCGCGGCGAGGTTAATCGTGAGGTTGTTGATGGCGGCCTTGGTCGCCGCGTAGTCGATCAGCGCCTCGGAGGGCTGATAGGCCTGGATCGAGGAGCAGTTGACGATGGCCGAGCGTTCCGGCAGGTGCGTAAGCGCCTCCTGGGTGACCCACACCAGCGCATACAGGTTGGTCTTCATCACCCGGTCGAGCTCGTCCGTCGTGACGTCGGCGAAGGACTCGCGCCGCGCCATCTGGAAGCCGGCGTTGTTGACCAGCAGGTCCAGGCCGCCCAACCCCTCGACGGCGGTGCGCACCGAGGCGCGGGCCTCCTGTTCGACCGTGAGGTCGGCGGGCACCAGCACGCAGGCGCGGCCGGCCTTGCGTACCCAACGGGCCGTCTCCTCGGCGTCCTCCTGCTCCTCGGCCAGGTACCCGATGGCGACGTCGGCGCCTTCGCGCGCGAAAGCGATCGCCACGGCGCGGCCGATGCCGGAGTCTCCTCCCGTGATGTAGGCGCGCCGGCCACTCAGCCGCGCGGAGCCGGTGTACGACTCCTCGCCGTGATCGGGATGAGGGCGCATGGGTTCGGTGAGGCCGGGCGGGGTCTGCTGCTGCTCCGGGCGGGCTGCGTCGGTCATCGAGCTCTCCTTCCGGGGGGCTCTCCACGCTATGCGCTGCACGTCACCTGGGCATCTCGAGACCCCGGACGTGGGGGGGGGGGGGGGGGGGGGGCGCCCCCCCCCCCCCCCCCCCCCCCCGCCCCCCCCCCCCCCCCGGCCCCCGGCCGAGCGGCGCAGGCAACCGAGGGGCGGGGGGGGG
>JBQGOU010000003.1:19940-25114 GCA_052086865.1 Cellulomonadaceae bacterium | reverse complement strand
CGGACAGGGTGATCGCCTTGAACGCCTCGGTCTGCCGGCGGATCCCGACCTCCGTGGGCAGCCGCTCGATCGAGCTGGCGCCGAAGAAGCCGACGACGCCGGTGGTGCGCTCCAGGACGTACTGGGCGTCCTCGGGCTCCGCGATCGGGCCGCCGTGGCACAGCACGAGGATGTCCGGGTTCACCGCCGTGGCGGCGTCGTGCATCGCCTGGACGCGTTCGACGCTCTCGTCGAGCGTCAGCGCGGTGCTCGCCCCGATGCTTCCCTTGGTCGTCAGGCCCATGTGCGGGACAAGGACGTCCGCCCCGGCCTGTGCCATCGCGGTGGCCTGCTCGACGTCGAACACATACGGCGAGGTGAGCAGGTCACGCTCGTGCGCGGCGGCGACCATCTCCACCTCGAGGTCGTATCCCATCCCGGTCTCCTCCAGGTTCTGGCGGAAGACACCGTCGATCAGCCCGACCGTCGGGAAGTTCTGCACACCTGCGAAGCCGGCCTCCTTGACCTGGTCCAGGAAACGCCCCATCACGCGGAAGGGATCCGTGCCGTTCACCCCGGCGAGCACCGGGGTGTCCTTGACCACGGGCAGGACCTCGTCGGCCATCTCCATCACGATCGCGTTCGCGTCACCGTAGGCGAGCAACCCCGCCAGGGATCCGCGCCCGGCCATACGGTAGCGACCCGAGTTGTAGATGATGATCAGGTCGATGCCGCCGGCCTCGGCGGACTTGGCGGAGATGCCGGTTCCGGCTCCTCCGCCGATGATCGGGCGTCCCGAGGCGACGGTCGCCCGGAGGCGCTCCAGTGCTGTTGTGCGATCCATGACTGCCTTTCCTCTCCTACCCGCGTGCCGCGGGCGCTGTGCTCGTGCGCTGGTGATCGACCGGTGTCTCAGCGGCCGGTGATCATGGCGTGCAGCAGGCGGGCCGCCTGCTGCCCGAAGCCGGGTTCGTTGATGGCGACGTCCTTCTCGACGATCTCCACCGCGGAACCGGCAAGCTCCTCCCGCAGCCCGTCGAACAGGGCCTGGTCGGCCTGTTCGTCGCGGAAGGGACCGCCGTCGACGTCGATTCCGCTCACACCGCCCAGCGGGAGCATGACGGTCACCGGGCCGGTGGCCGCGCGCAGCTTGGCCGCGATCCGTGCGGCAAGCTCGGTGTTCTCCTCAGGAGTGGTGCGCATCAGGGTCACGGTGGCGTTGTGCACCACGAAGGTCCGGCCTTCGAAGCGCTCCGGAACGGTTTCGCGGGGCCCGAAGTTCACCATGTCCACGGCTCCCACGGACACCACCTGCGGCACGCCCGCGGCCCCGGCCGCCTCCAGCCGGTGGGGACCGGCGGTCAGGACGCCGCCCACCAGCTCGTCGGCCAGCTCCGTCGTGGTCAGATCGACCACACCCGCCAACCGGCCGTCGGCCGCCAGCTTCTCCAGGGCGCGCCCGCCCGAGCCCGTGGCGTGGAAGACGAGCGGTTCGTAGCCGAGCTCGACGAGCTCCGCGCGAGCCTCGTCCACCGCCGGGGTGGTCAGCCCGAACATGGACAGCGCGACCAGGGGGCGCTGCTCGTGCGTGGAAGCCTCGCGGCGCCGCTCCTCCGCGATGGCCATCGCGGCGGCGGCCGCCGCCGCATTGCCGAAGACCTGTTCGGATACGGAGTTGATCCCCGCCACGTCGACGACCGAGTACATCATCGTCAGATCCGTCTCGCCCACGTAGGGGCTGACGTCGCCGGAAGCCATCGTGGACACGAGCAGCTTGGGCACCCCCACCGGCAGCTCGCGCATCGCCGCCGCGGCCACCGAGGATCCACCCGATCCGCCCAGGGCGAGCACCGCGTCGAGTCTGCCCTCTCGCGCCAGGCGCGCGACGACGACGCCTGCGCCTCTCGCCATGGCCGCCATCGCCGCGCCGCGGTCCCCGCCCTCGCGCAGCTCATGCAACTGGACGCCTGCAGCCGCGGCCACCTCGTGGGCCGAGACGTCCGCCGTCTCCGCCGAGAACGGGCCGACGTCCACCGTGAGCACCTGCGCCCCGTGGGCGCGCACCTGCTGCGCGATCCATCCGTACTCGACACCCTTGGTGTCCATCGTTCCGATCAGGACGACCGTTGCCATGCCCTGCCTCCTGCTCCTCGTCGAGCTCGTGACCAACTCCAAGTCTCGAGCGTAGGCAGCCCACTGCCAGCCGATATGGTCCAGTTGAGGCACAGTGGTCTACGGTGACCTCCATGCCGCCGCCCGTCACCTGCCCGAGGAAGGAACCAGTGATGGCACGCAGCCTTCTGGAGGCGACCCGGATCGCCCGCCTGCTGGGCGACTGGCGGGATGCGAACGTCCCGGTCCACGAGTCCCTCGCCCTGAGGCTCGCCGAGCTCGTCGACGGCGCGCATCTGCCTGCCGGCTGGCAGATGCCGAGCCAGCGAGAGCTCGCACACGTGCTCGGGGTGGCGCGGGGAACGGTTGTGCACGCCTACGACACCTTGACCACCGCGGGCCGGCTCGCCTCGCGCCGCGGCTCAGGAACGTTCGTGCGCCGCGCCACCTCCCACCGCACAGGAGGCTCCGGGGAAGGCCGGCTGACCTCGTTCGCGGGGCAGGACGCCGCCGTGGACCTGTCCTCGGGCGCCCTGCCGGGCAGCGAGCTGGTCGCCCGCGCCATGCCGGAGGTGGGCCGGCTCCTGCACGAGCACCACCTGCAGGTCGCGGGCTACTACCCCGCCGGTCTGCCCGAGCTGCGCACCGCGCTGGCCGAACGCTTCACACAGTCCGGCCTGCCCACCCGCGACGACGAGGTCCTCGTGACCGCCGGCTCGCAGCAGGCCGTCTGGCTGATTGCGACCGCGCTCGCCGGCCCCGGCACCCACACCGTGGTGGAGGACCCCAGCTACCGTGGCGCACTCGAGGCGTTCTCGGGTGCGGGCAGCCAGGTGCGGGGCGTGCGCTTCACGTCCGCCGGCCCGGATCTGGCGCTGCTCGAGGCGGCCGTCGAGGACGCCGACCTGCTGTACGTGCAGCCGTCCCTGCACAACCCCACCGGCGTGCACGTGCCGTCTGCGCGACGGCGGGCCCTCGCCGACGTCGCGGACCGGCACGACCTGGTGGTGGTCGACGACCAGTCGCAGGCCGATCTCGCCTGGTTCCGCTCATCGCGGCTGCCCGGGATCGAGCACCTGGTCGATCCCGACCGCCTGCTCGTCGTCGGCACCCTGTCCAAGCTCTTCTGGGGCGGCATCCGGATCGGCTGGGTCCGGGGCAAGCGCAAGACCATCCAACGCCTCACCGACGTGCGCAGCGGTGTGGACCTCGGCGGCTCGGTGGCAGACCAGCTCGCGGCGCTGCTGCTGCTGCCGCACGTCGACGAGCAGCGCGAGGTCCGCCGCGAGCTGCTGACCCGCACATTCGACTCCATGACCCGCTCCCTGGCCGACACCGTGCCGGGGTGGAGCTGGCAGACGCCTGCCGGGGGGTCGGGCCTGTGGGTGGACACCGGAACCGATGCCGTGGTCCTCGCCCAGCGGGCACTCGCCCGCGGGATCCGGCTGACCCCGGGCCCCTCGTTCTCCCCGCACGGCGGGCACCGGTCGTTCCTGCGCCTGCCGGTCTGGCACGACGAGGAGTCCTTCCGGGAGGCGATGCACCTCGTCGCGGGGCTCGCCGACCCGGGCGCCCCACACTGATGGCTCAGGCGAGAGCGGACCACCTCGCGGACGCCGGCGGTGCCAGGTCCCTGCGGGTAATAGCCTGGGAACCACCCGAACCGCACGCCGTGCCCGGTCGCCTCGCCGACCGTGCACGCAGAATCTGGAGAGATCCATGAAGGCCCTGATCGTCACGGAGTCCTATTTCGGAAACACGTGGAAGGTGGCCGAGGCGATTGCGGACGGCCTGCGCTCGGCCGGCGCGCAGGCGGAGGTGGTCGACGTCGGCACCGACCCGGACGTGGACGCCGTAGAGCTGCTGGTGGTCGGTGCGCCGACGCACAACGCCGGCCTGCCGCTGCCCGCCACCCGGGCCCAGGCGCTCGAGAAGGGCGGGGACCCGGAACGGATCGGCGCGCGCGAGTGGCTGGACGCGCTGCCGCGCCTCGTGACATGCCGGACCGCATCCTTCTCCACCGTGACGGGCCCGAGTGCCGAGGCAGGCACGGCGACCGAGGGCATCGGCCGGCGGCTGCGGGACCGCAAGTCCGACTACGAGGGCGCCGAGGACTTCCTCGTGCTGGGACTCAAGGGCCCGCTGGCGGACGGCGAGCTGGACCGCGCCCGCGCCTGGGGCGCCTCGCTCGCCTGAGGGGTGGCGGAGGGACGGTGCGCACACGCGTGGTGTACAGTCGCCAACGCGTGCATCTCGCGGACGGCCGACGTCCACGGCGCGCACCGGCCCTCAGCACGGATGCGAGGGCCTGCCGGACGAGCACCACCGTCCCCAGACGATCTCCGCCCACCAGAGCGCGGAGCGAAAGCAGAGAGCATCACTTCCTCACCCACCCTTTCCCGTGCTGCCGTCGCGACGCCGACCGCAGCGAGCAACCATCCAGAACCCGTGCTGCGCCGCGCCGAGGACGACCTCTGGGTCGCCTTGGCGGACGGCGAGTACGCCGGGCTGGTCGCCTCCACCCCTGACGGCTTCCGTGTGCACGACCGCTACACACGGCCTATCGCCGTAGCGCCGACGCTCGCCCACGCGACGAGGCTTCTTGCCTCGCCGCACGCCGGGCAGGCGGACACCCGCCGCGCCCGCCCCTCCACAGGCCGGCACCGAGCCGACCGCCGTCCCCGCAGCAGCGGGCCGGCAGCATCGACGAAAGAAGACACCATGACCTCCGGAACCGTGAAGTGGTTCAACGCCGACAAGGGCTTCGGCTTCATCGCCCCGACGGACGGCACTCCCGACGTGTTCGCGCACTACAGCGAGATCGCCTCGAGCGGCTTTCGCACGCTCGAGGAGAACCAGGCCGTGACCTTCGACGTCGTCCAGGGGCCCAAGGGCCCCCAGGCGTCGAACATCCACCTGGCCTGATCCACCTGGCGCCCACCGGCGCATGATGAAGGAGGGGCGGCCGGGCGGGGGGGGGGCCCCCCCGCCAAACAAGGGGGGCGCAAAAATGGCGCCCCGGGGGGGAAAGGGGCGGGGGAGGGGGGGGGGGGCCGGGGGCCCCCCCCCGGGGGGGGTGGGGC
>JBQGOU010000003.1:15320-19930 GCA_052086865.1 Cellulomonadaceae bacterium | reverse complement strand
CCCCCCTGGCCTGACCCCCCTGGCGCCCACCGCCGCATTTTCACGGAGGGGCGCCGCGCAGGCGCGGCGCCCCTCCTTCATCACTTGGCTCTCACATCTTGCGCAGCTGGTGGAACATCGGGCAGTCGAAGGGGTCGCGGGCAGAGAGCCCGACCTTGTTGAGGTAGCGCACGACGATCGCGTAGGACTGCACGAGGCTCGTCTCGGTGTAGGGCAGGCCGAGCTGCGCGCAGTGCTCGCGCACGATGCGCGCGGCCCGCACGAGATGCGGGCGCGGCATACTCGGGAACAGGTGGTGCTCGATCTGGAAGTTGAGCCCGCCCATGAGGATGTTCATCCACCAGCCGCCACGGATGTTGCGCGAGGTCAGGACCTGCTTGGACAGGAAGTCGATCTTGGAGTCGGCCGGGATGAGGGCCATGCCCTTGTGGTTGGGGGCGAACGAGGCACCCATGTACACGCCGAACACCGCAAGCTGCACGCCGAGGAAGGCGAACGCCATCCCGAGCGGCAGCGCCCAGAAGATCACCACCACGTAGATCGACAGACGCAGCCCGATCGTGACGAGCTCGCGCACCCGCTCGCGCACCGTGCCGTGGCCCGGACCACGTTCGAACAGCGACCTGATCGACGTGACGTGCAGGTTCAGGCCCTCGAGCGTCAGCAGCGGGAAGAACAGCCAGCCCTGGTAGCGGTTGATGACGGACAGCAGCCCGCGGCTCTCGGCGGCATCCGCCTCGGTGAAGACCACGACGTCGCTCGCGATGTCGGGGTCCTTACCGATCTTGTTGGGGTTCGCGTGGTGGCGGGTGTGCTTGGACATCCACCACGAGTAGCTGATGCCGACGACCCCGTTGGCCAGGTACCGGCCGACGCGGTCGTTGACCGGCCCGGAAGCGAAGACCTGGCGGTGCGAGGCCTCGTGCGCCACGAAGGCGAACTGCGTCAGGATCAGCCCGAGCGCCCCGGCGATCAGGAGCTGGAACCAGGAGTGGCCCAGCAGCACGAAGCCGGCGACTGCCCCGCCGAGGGCCAACGTGAGCACCCCAAGCGTGACCAGGTAGTACGTGTGGGTGCGGCGCAGGAGGCCCGCATCGCGGACGGTGTGCGCCAGCGCCGTGTAGGTGCTGGTGACGGACCGGCCCTCACCCGTGCGCGGCCGGGTCGGACGGAATCCGGGCTGAACGGCTGCTGATCCCATGGGAATCTCCTCGCCGGTGTCGGAGTCGACTTCCCAGCCGTGGAGATGAGCGAGCGCTCGCGGTGCAGATCCCTCCACCCTACGGCACCGTAGGTTCTGGTGCGAGGTGGTCCGAGGGATCTCCACAAGGCCCACGTCTCGGCGTCCCTGCCTGCGTGCCCTCGTACCGCACAGCACACCGGGCGGCCCCTCGGTCCACCGCGCGGCCACGTGCGCGAAGCCGCGCTAGGGTGACAGGCACTACGTGACACGGGGTGCCCCGCACTGCAGGGCTGAGATCACACCCGTCGAACCTGATCTAGCTCGGACTAGCGAAGGGATGTCGCCCATGACGCACGCTCATGAGGACTGGCTCAACCGAACCCAGCACCTGCTCCCCCAGGTGCGCGAGGCACGACCGCTGGTGCAGGGCCTGACCAACACGGTCACCACCACCCTGGTCGCCAACACCCTGCTCGCCCTCGGCGCCAGCCCCGCCATGGTGGACGTGCCCGACGAGGCCGGGCCGTTCGCGGGCGTCGCCTCGGCCGTTCTGATCAACCTCGGCACCCCCGCCGCCGAACAGCGCACGGCGATGCTCGAAGCCGCCACGGCGGCCGGCGCAGCGGGAACGCCCTGGGTGCTGGACCCGGTAGCAGTCGGCGCACTGCCCGTCCGCACCGCCCTGGCACGCCGGCTCGCCGGAATGCGCCCGTCGGTCATCCGCGGCAACGCGTCCGAGATCCGTGCCCTGGCCGACGGCGGCTCCGGCGGGCGCGGCGTGGATGCGGTGCACGGCACGGAGGACGTCCGCGAGGACGCGCTGCGTCTGGCCCTCAGCACCGGGGCCGTGGTCGCCGTCTCCGGCGCGCTCGACCTGGTCACCGACGGCTCCGCGGTGGTCCGCATCGCCAACGGGCACCCGCTCCTGACGCAGGTTACGGGGGCCGGGTGCGCGCTGGGCGCCGTCGTCGCCGCATTCGCTGCCGTCTGCCCCGACCGCCTCGCGGCAACCGTGGCCGCCTGCACGGTGTACACCGTCGCGGCCGAGCGTGCCGCCGAGGTCAGCGACCGGCCCGGATCGTTCGCCGTCGCCCTCCTCGACGCGCTCAGCACCATCGACGCGCCGGACGTCGCGACCCTCGGACGGGTCTCATGACACCTGACCTGTCGATCTACCTGGTCACCGACGCCGGACAGGCGGCGGCCCACGGCCGTTCGCTCCTCGACACCGTCGAGCAGGCCGTCGCCGGCGGCGTGACAGCCGTCCAGGTGCGGGAGAAGCACACCGACGCCCGTGACGTTCTGGAGCTCCTCGAGGCGCTCGCCGCGCGACTTCCGGACCGGGTGGCGCTAATGGTCAACGACCGCGTCGACGTCTTCCTCGCCGCGCGGTCCCTCGACCTCCCGGTCACCGGTGTACACGTGGGCCAGCGCGATCTCCCGCTCGAGCAGGCGCGCCTGCTGATCGGGCCCGAGGCGGTGCTCGGCTGGTCCGCGGGCACCGCGGGCCAGATCGCCGCGGCAGCCACAAGCCCCGCACGGGTCGACTACGTGGGGATCGGCACCGTCCGCTCGACCACGTCCAAGGCCGACGCCCCGGCACCGATCGGTGTGTCCGGCGTCGCCCGCCTCGCCGCGTCGTCCACGCTGCCCGCCGTCGCGATCGGTGGCGTCGTCCCGGGTGATCTGCCGACGCTGCGCGCGGGCGGGCTCGCCGGGGCCGCAGTGGTCTCGTGGGTCTGCGGGTCACCCGATCCGTACCTTTCTGCCGCCGAGCTGGCGCAGTCCTGGGCGGGAGCGGCATGAGCACCGCTCAGCCGATCCCGCGCGTGCTGAGCATCGCCGGAACGGACCCCACCGGCGGGGCCGGAATCCAGGCCGACCTCAAGGCCATCGCTGCCTCCGGCGGCTACGGCATGGCGGTGGTCACCGCGCTGGTCGCCCAGAACACCCAGGGCGTGCGCAGCATCCACGTGCCGCCCGTCGACTTCCTGGACGCCCAGCTTCGGGCGGTGAGCGAGGACGTGACGCTCGACGCCGTCAAGATCGGCATGCTCTTTGACACTCCGCTCGTCACGGCGGTGGCCACATGGCTGCGCGAGGTGCGGCCCCCGGTCGTGGTGCTCGACCCCGTCATGGTCGCCACCAGCGGTGACCGCCTCGTCACCGAGGAGGCCCAGGACGCGATCCGCGAGCTCCTGCCGCACGCCGACCTGGTCACCCCGAACGTTCCCGAGCTCGCGGTCCTCCTCGGCGAGCGCCCGGCCACCACGTGGTCCGAGACGTTGCGCCAGGCCCGCGCCCTGTCCGCCGAGCACGGCGTGCTGGTGCTCGCCAAGGGCGGCCACCTCGACGAGGAGGTCGCGCACGACGCCCTTGTGGACGGCGGCGCGGGCACTGTCGTGGAGCTGACGGCCCCGCGGGTCCGGACAGGGAACACCCACGGCACCGGCTGCTCACTCTCCTCCGCGGTCGCGACCCTCCGTGCACGGCGCGGCGCCTGGGAGCCTGCTGTGCGGGAGGCCAAGGACTGGCTCGCCGAGAGCCTCGCCGCCGCGGACGAGCTGCGGGTGGGGCGCGGCGCCGGCCCCGTCTCGCACTTCGCCGGGCTGTGGCGGCGCGGCGGTGTCTCGACCGGAGGTCCAGCCCCGGCAAGAATGTCCTGACGCACCCACTCGCCCCCACCAGGAGGTTCCGATGGCCAAGGCGCCCGCGATGTCCCCGTCCGGGCAACCGGTCGACGAGGTCCTCGACCGGGTTCCGGGACCCCGCCGAGCCGAGGCCCAGGACCTGGTGACTCTGCTCGGCAAGATCAGCGGTGAGCGGCCCGTGGTCTGGGCCGGCCGCATCATCGGCTTCGGAGAGTACGAGTATCGCTATGAGAGCGGGCACGCGGGCCGCGCTCCCCTGCTCGCGTTCGCGTCCGGCCCGGCGCACCACACCGTGTACCTCGTCAACGACTTCTCGGAGCGCTGGCCTGAGCTCATGGCCCGCCTGGGCAGGCACCGCGCGAGCAAAGCATGCCTCTACGTGACACGGCTGACGGGCGTCGACCAGGAGGCGCTGCGCGAGCTGCTGGAACGCTCACTCGCCCAGACGCGGTCGACGCTGCACTGAGCACGCCCTCCTACCCGGACGTCACCGGCACGCACCGCGCAACGACACTGCCGGGATCGTACTCGGCCTTAACCCGAGCCAGCCGACGCAGCGTCGGCTGGCTCGGGGTAGCACGCCGCGGTCTGCGCCGGACCCGCCGCGTCGAGGAAGTTCACATAGCTGCCCTCGCCGAGTCGCTCGACGGCGCTCGGGCAGACCACGAGGTCGGGCGTGCCGTGGCCGGTCATGGTGGCGACGGACTCGGCGTAACCGGTTCCCCGGGCAGCACGGTGTGGGGCGGAAGCTCTACGGCCCGGGTCATCGGGGGTCT
>JBQGOU010000003.1:0-15310 GCA_052086865.1 Cellulomonadaceae bacterium | reverse complement strand
ACCGCGGCGTTCCGGCCCGCTTTAACCAGCACCATAACCTCCGGGGTCAGCCGTCTGCGCGCGAGGGAGATGCGACCTCGGAAGACGCCGGGCTCGTCCGCGGCCGGGCGCAGGATGTGTCCATCGGCCCACACGTGCAGGTCTGCGCCGGAACCGCCACCCTGCAGGGTGACCCGCACCTCCACCTCCCACGACCGGGCACGGCGCTCGATGTGGCTGGCGAACTCGATGACGCCGGGGTCCGCGTGGTCGCCGTCTGCGCCGGCGCCATCGGGCACCGGGATCTGGTTGCTGGGCAGGGTGGGGGTGAGGAACGCGGGCTGGCGCCGCCGCGTGGCATGCTCGTAGGCGGCAGCGTGGTCGAGCAGCGCGTCGTCACCGTAGGCGGGCCCGGCGAAGGTCAGGCCGACGGGCATCTGGATGTCCGCCATGAACCCCATGGGCACGGTCACCGTCGGGATGCCCAGGTGCCGGATGACACGGTTGCCGGTGGAGTAGGCGACGCCGTTGCGCGAGGCCTGCGCCAGGCTCTCGGGTCGGGTGAACAGGTCGTCCCGCCCGACGTCGCCTGCGGCGGGGAACACGACGAGGTCGAGGCCCTCCGCGGCGAGCCAGTCCTCGAAGTCGAGCGTGCGCGCCCGCTCCAGACCGGTGAGCAGGTGGGCGAGACCGGGGACGTCGTCGTAGGTGTCCGGCACGCCGGCCTTGACCAGCTCGGCCAGCCGTTGCCAGTCGAATCCGCCGCGCGCCCGGGTGATCCACACCGGCACCGGCTCGTCCTCCAAGGGGAACACGGTGTCCCCGTCCACGTCCGCCCAGGTGTTCAGCTCCGGGTCGTCGTTGTCGCGCAGGAACGCGTCGAGCGCCATCGCGGTGACGGTCCCACCCTCCAGGCCGCGCCAGCTGGCCGGCACCAGGCCACGGTCCACCAGGCCCTGCGCGCTCGGGCGGTCCTCCTCGTAGTTGGACACCACCGGGAAGTCGACCTCGACCACCTCCGCGCCCAGGGCGCGCAGGTCCTCGGCGGCGCGGTCCCACAGGCGCCGCACGGTCGGTCGGATGGCCGGCGGGTCGATCGGCACCGGATCCTCACCGATGAACATCCTGGGCACGCCGATGCGCAGCCCGTCGAGCCGCTGCGGGCGGTCACGGGCGACCGGGCGCGCGAGCACGTCCTCGGGCGCGGGGAGCTCGACGGCGCTCTGCTGGCGCCAGAAGTCCCCGCTGGTGTCCGGGTCCGTCACGGCGAGTACGTCCAGCAGCGCGAGCAGGTCCGCCATGGTGCGCGTGTGCGGTACCACCACGTCGCAGGTCGGGCGCAACGGCCAGTTGCCGCGCAGCGAAAGGACCCCGCGCGAGGGCGTGTAGGCCACCAGTGCGTTGTTGGAGGCGGGCGAACGGCCCGAGGACACGGTCTCCTCGGCCATGCCGAAGGCGCACATGCTCGCCGCCGTCGCCGTCGCCGAGCCGTTGGAGGAACCCGAACCGTAGGCACCCGTGAGGTAGTCCGGGTGGTACGGGCTGCGCGCATAGTCGTACAGGCCCGGCTGGATGCCTCCGGCCGCCATCGGCGGCATGTTGGTCTTGCCCAGCAGCACCGCGCCCGCCGCACGCAGCTGCGCCACCGACGCCGCGTCCTGGGTGGCCACGAGCTCCGCAAGCGCCGGGCTGCCGGAGGCGACTGTGAGGCCCTCGACCTTGTAGCTGTCCTTGACGGTGAAGGGAATGCCCTCGAGCGGCCCTGCGGTCCCCGCCCGCCGGCGGCGATCGGATGCGACCGCCTCCTGCAGGCACGCGGGGTTGAGCACGGCGATTGCGTGCAGGCAGATTCCGGTGCGGTCGTAGTAGGCGATCCGGTTGAGGTAGGCGCACACCAGGTCCACGCTGGTGAGCTCGCCGGAGTCGAGTGCGGCCAGCATCTCGGGGATGCCCATCTCCACGACGTCATGGTGCTGCACAGCGCCCGCCTCTCGCTCAACCATCGATCCGTCCGTCCAGGCTAGGGGGCGATGGTTTCGCGGATGTGTCGCGGGCTACTGCTGCGGCACATGACCGTAGCGGTACCAGATCACGTCGTCCCCGACCTCATTCGTGTACGCCAGACGGGGGTCGGACAGGTGCAGGGCGCGAAACGTCAGGTCTCCGGTGGTGTAGTCCCCCCGCCGCAGCGTCGTGGTGCGCAGCTGGTCCGCACTGTCGATCAGGCGGGCCGCAGCGCCGTTGGCATCGAACAGCACGAAGTCGTCCGGGGAGACCGTGCGCTGGGTCTCCGGGGGAAGCCCGCCGAAATCCGTGTCGCTCCCCGCGCAGAAGTCCACCTGCACGCTCACCGTGTACTGCAGGTCGTCCGGGTCTGCCGGGGCGATGTCGAAGGAGGTCTCCAGAACCGCGAGGCGCTCGGTCACCAGGGGATCCTCGGTGCTCTGGCGCACGGCCTGCACGACGATCAGCGCGAGCAACGCCACCGCGGGCGTGAGGAGCCCGATGACGACGCGCTGGCCCCGCCGCCGCCAGGCGCGCACCTACCGGACGTCCACGTCCGTCGTGGCCGCGAACCACGGCACGCCGGCGAGGTGTGGCGCGAGAGCTCGCTTCAGCCGACGTCGGCGCTGGAACAGATCGGGGGGGGAAGGAGACCATCCGCAGCTGTTCGTCGAGGATCACCAGCGCGCCGGAACCGTCCTCGAGCACCGCGAGCACCCGCGTCAGGTCCACGGCACTGCGCTGGGCGATCGGGCCGCGCCGGCCGCGGCGGACCCCGGCCAGCAGGGCCGTGTCCCCGACCTCCAGCACGTTCACGGGTGTGGAGAGCCCGCCGAAGCCGGTGGCGGCCCAGGTGGAGTACCCACGGTGACGGCCCAGGACGAGCGGCGGCACGAGTGGCGGGAAGGCTTCCAGGGCACCCGGCAGGGATCCCTGCTCGGCCGTCGGCCCACTGCATGCGCGGGAAAACGCCGTCGCCGCCGGTGCGCACGGGGAAGCCGAGCCCGACCAGCGACTGGTCGGTGGTGTAGAACACCGCCCGCGTGTGCCCCGCCGCGGGGTCCAGACGAGGCAGCAGATCCCGGGCACGCGTCCGCGCGTGGGGTGCGCACACCGTCAGCCAGGCCAGGGACGCCGCGCTGCGCCCGGTGCGCTGGGTCAGATCAGTGGGCCACACCCACAGATCCGGGATCAGCGGCGCCGTGTCCTCGGTCAGGATCGAGGGCGTGAAGAGCCGGGGCAGGCGCTGCCAGGCGGCCGCCACCGTGGCGCGTTCGCCGCGGACCGCAAGGCCGACCGTGTCGGGCAGCACGGCGACGATGACCTCGGGAACCGAAACGGCGCCGGGTGACACCTGGGCCTCGCACACTATGGCAGGAGGCGGGAGGATCCGCTCGCGCCACGGCTCGGGGTCACCACGCGCCGTGCTCAGTGCGCGTCGATCCAGGCGTTCACGGCCCTGCTGACGGTTCCCGCGACAGACCAGCCGCCTTCCGAGCTGTTGCCCAGCACGCTGACCGTCGTGTCGAGCTCGGGCAGGTGCGTGGAGATGAAGGACACGCCCGCGTCCCCACCCACCAGGCCCACCGCACGCCCGGTCTCGTGCACGTACACACCCAGTCCGTATCGCAGGAGCTCCTCGGGGTCCTCGTGGCGTGGCCGCAGCATCTGCGCCACGGTGTCCGGGCGCACAATCGTTCCGTCGAGGAGGGCGCGCCAGAACCGGTGCAGGTCCGCGGCAGTGGTGAACGCGCCGCCGTCGGCGCTGCCGCGTACCGGCAGGTGCAGGGTGTTCACCCGGTCGCCCTCGTCGAACAGATAGCCGACGGCGGCCGTGCCGGGCAGCTCGTCCAGGCGAAGGTAGCCGGTGCTGCGCAGGCCGGCGGGTTCAAGCACCAGGCGCCGGGTCGCGTCCTGGAAGGACTCCGCCGTCAGGCGTTCGAGCACCACGCCGAGCACGACGAAGCCGCCGTTGGTGTAGGCGTAGCGCTCCCCGGGGGCGAAGACCTGCGCGAACCCGTCCAGCATCGGAATCATCGACTCGGCCGTGGTGAGAGTGTGCACGGGTGCGCCGAGCACGTAGTCGGTGACCTCCAGCTCGTCCTCGTCGAGGTAGTCGCCGATGCCGGAGGTGTGGGCGAGCAGATGCTCGATCGTGACGGCGTCGTCGATCAGCGGCAGGTCGTTGCCCAGCAGCTCACGCACCCGGGTGTCCAGGGTGAGGGCACCCTGCTCGACCAGGCGCAGGATCGCGAGCGCGGTGAAGGTCTTGCTGCCACTGGCCATGGCAAGCTGCATGTCCGCACGGAGCGGCACCGCGAAGGCGCGGTGGGCGTAGCCGCGCACGCGTTCGAACGCGCGCTGGTCGCCGACGTCGACGGTGACGACGCCCGAGAAAGTGCCGGCGTCGACGGCCTGGTTAATAACATCTGGGTCGAGCATCATCGTCGGCTCCTTCGGTTCGGCGACTCCCCTGTCTCCCAGGCTAGGCAGCCGCGCCAGTCTTTATCCCTGGCTCCGGTGAGCCGGCGGGCGGCAGCGGGTTCCTCAGGGCTGCGGCAGCATCCGATCGGTCGGCCACGTGCCTGGCCGATGGTGAGGGCCTCAATGCTGAGCGGCTTGTCTCCGCGTGGAGTCACGGGTGGACGTCGCCGCGCACGCGCTCGACCTCTTCTGGCCCGGCGGCGGTGACCCGTCGGGCTACAGCGGCTTCGTCCACTCCCGCACCGTGGCCCACAGCCGCCGGTGACTCGACGCCCGCGCCCAGCCGACGACGGCCCAGGCGGCTTCGGTAGCCAGCCCCTGGCCCCAGAACCTGCGCAGCAGCTCGAAGGCCAGTTCCGGCTCCCCCGCCGGGTCGTCGGCGGTCTCGATCAGCCCGCAGTACCCGATCACCGCATCCGTGCCTTTGCGCTCCGCGGCCAGTAGACCGATCGAGCGGGGCGCAGGGCTGGTGCGAGTCTGCTTCTCGAACTCTGCCGAAGTCGGCAGCGATCGCTCGTCCACGAGGCACGACGCACACAGCGCCCGGCCACCCCCGTCAGCACGGGGCAAACGAAAGAGCCCGCCGAAACCGGCGGGCTCTCCCTGGACGTGCTGTCCGAAAATCTCATTGCTCTTGTCGAGAGTTCGAGTAAGAGCATCATGGTGGAAGCAATGGAGCGTTGCGGGAACAGCCGACCACGGGTTGAGAGGCTTGTTTCCGCGTGGAATCAAGGGATTCGCGGACACGCCGACCCCGAGGGCGAGGACGATGACCCGCTGATCGGCGCGTCGGCGGAACCAAAGCAACGACCTCGAACACGTCTGACGGACGAGGAAGTGGACGCTATGCGAACAGTCCGCGAGCGAGGGATCGGAGTGAACGCTGTCGCACGTCAGTTCGGGGTTCACCGGGGGACAGTGTGGGCCAAGACTCGGTAGAGGGGCTTTTCACGCATCTGATGGAGTTGGAGCGAGCGAACAACCTGCCGGGTTGCTCAGCGCGGTGCGCAGCAATCGTCCTCGCAGTGCTCGGGCTCGCGCTCTCCGGTAAGCACTGTGACTTGGGCGGCGCAGCACGCATCTCCGCGCCAGGCCTCGATACCCTCGCGCACGGCGAATCCAGCGATCACCAGGGCGGCGATCGAGTCAGCCCACGCCCACCCGAGCAAGGAGTTCAATAAGAGACCGATGAGGAGCGCCGCTGAGAGGTAGGTACAGATCAGGGTCTGCTTCGAGTCCGCGACCGCGGAGGCAGAGCCGAGTTCGCGGCCGGTGCGTCGCTCGAACCAGGACAGGAACGGCATCACCAGCAGGCTCAGCGCAGCAAGCACGATTCCTACGGTCGAGTGCTCGGGCTCCCGCAGACCTGTCAGCGACAGGATCGCGTCGATGGTGACGTAGACGGCGAGTCCGAAGAACGATAGCGCAATCACCCGCAGTGCGACCTTCTCCCGCTTCTCGGGGTCGGGAGCGGCGAACTGCCACGCGACAGCCGCGGCAGAGAGGACTTCCACGATCGAGTCCAGCCCGAACCCGATCAGCGCGGCAGACGAGGCGGCTCCTCCCACAGCGAGAGCGACGACCGCCTCGATGACGTTCCAGGTGATTGTGATCGCCACGACGATCCTGATCCGCCGCCGCAGCACACCCGTCCGTGCCGGAGGCAGTACTGCCGTGGTCACTGCGCAGGCTCCGGGTCGCAGCAGCCGGGGACGGTGCAGGCCGGATCCATGCAGGGCACGCTCTCATCGACCGCGAGCGTCACGTCCACTAGCGCGGTCAGCGCTGCCGCGAGGTGGGGGTCGGCGATCTCGTAGCGGGTCTGCCGGCCCTCGGGCTCGGCCACCACGATCCCGCACCCGCGCAGACAGGCCAAGTGGTTCGACACGTTCGTGCGCGTCAGCCCGAGGTCGCGGGCGAGCTTCGCAGGATACCCCGGCCCGTCGAGCAGGGAGAGCAGGATGCGGGAGCGGGTCGCGTCGGCCATCGCCCGGCCGAGCCGGTGCATCACGTCCACCCGAGAAGCAAGAGTCAGCATGTAATGACCATACAGTGAAGACTGACCTACCGTCAAAGGTCATCAGAAGACGGTCGCGCCATGAATAACACAGGGGTCGCGTTGCCATCTGAGGGTCGAGGGTTTGTCGGCGGCCACGAAAGAATGAACGGAGACGGCCACGAGACTGAACGCTGGCGGACATGAGAACTGAACGCTGGCGGTCATGGGATCTGCCCGACACGACGTCGTCTATCTGACCGCGGTCCGCGGTTGGGGTCCCTTCCTCGGGTGCGATGAGCGGTGCTGAAGCGCCCGATCGCTCCCGAGGAAGGGTTGAGTTGAAGTCTGCCGAGGAGATCATGAAGATTCTGGATGCCTACGACCTGACTGGGTCGTTGCGTGATGCCGGGGAGTTGGCGGGTTGTTCGCCGAACACGGTCAAGCGCTACGTCGAGCGGCGTGACGCTGGCGGTGAGTTGGACCGGGCCGTGCAGCGGCCGCAACTGATCGATGAGTACCTGGACAAGGTTGAGGAGTGGGTCGAGCGCAGCCACGGGAAGGTCCGTGCGGACGTGGCCCACGAGAAGTTGCTCGCGCTCGGCTATGCCGGCTCGGAGCGAACCACCCGCCGGGCGGTCGCGAAGGTCAAGAAGGCCTACCGGGGCGGACATGTGCGGGTGCACCGCCCGTGGGTCACCGAGCCGGGGATGTGGCTGCAGTACGACTACGGCGACGGACCGGTCGTCGATGGGGTGAAGACGGTACTGTTCGTGGCCTGGCTGGCCTGGTCGAGGTTCCGGGTCGTGCTGGCGCTGCGGGACAAGACGATGCCGTCAGTGTTCGCCGCGCTGGATCAGACGTTCCGGCGGCTGGGTGGGGTGCCGACGTATGTGCTGACCGACAACGAGAAGACCGTCACGACAGAGCACATCGCCGGGATCGCGGTCCGCAACCCGCAGCTGGTCGGCTTCGCCGAGCACTACTCTGTGGTGGTTCACACCTGCGTGCCGGCGGACCCGGCGTCCAAGGGCGGCACGGAGTCGTCGGTGAAGATCAGCAAGGCCGACCTAGTGCCCAAGGACACCAACCTGCTGGGTGAGTACGGCTCGTTCGCCGAGTTCGAGGCCGCCTGCGAGGCGTTCTGCGAGAAGGTCAACATCCGCACCCACCGGGTCACCAAGCGGGCGCCGGCGCAGATGCTCGCCGAGGAACGGGCCCGGCTGCACCCGGTCCCCGCCGTGGCGCACACGGTCGCGTTCGGCACCACCAGGCAGGTGCCGGCGAACACACCGATGGTGACGTTCGAGTCCGGTCAGTACTCGGTCCCGCACCCACTGCTCGGTCAGAGCGTGTGGGTCCGCACCCACGGGGTCGGCGACGACGAGCACGTCGTCATCGTCCACGTCGGCCTCGATGGGCCGGTCGAGGTCGCCCGCCACTCACGTGCCACGCCCGGGACACCCAGGATCGACGACGCTCACTTCCCGGCCCAGCCCGCCGGGGCGCTGGATCGGCGCCCACGGGCCAGGAACGCTGCAGAGGCGGAGTTCCTCGACCTGGGTGAGGGCGCCCGGCTGTGGCTGGTCGAGGCAGCTGCTGCGGGCACGCCTCGGATGCGGGTCAAGATGACCGAGGCGCTCGCACTGGCCAAGTTGTTCGACCCTGTCGAGGTCGACTGGGCACTGGGCCACGCCGCCATGCACGGCCGGTTCGCCGAGTCCGACCTGTCCTCGATCCTCGACCACCACGCCACCAGACCCGGCGACGGGGAGCATCGGGCCGGCGAGGATCGGTCGCTGACCCAGGGCACCGGTGCGTGGGCACGACTCGGCCAACACGGTGGGGACGAGGTGACTCGATGATGACGAGAACGCCATCATCGTCCGCGCCACCACTGCCGGCCGACCTGGAGGACCTACTGCGCCGGTTGCGGCTGCCCCACATCCGCCGCCACGCACCCGAGGTGGTGGCGACGGCGAAGGCGCAGCGCTGGGAGCCCGCCGAGGTGCTCAAGGCGCTGTTCGCCGAGGAGGTCGCCGGCCGGGAACGCTCCGCACTGGCCACCAGACGGGCCGCGGCGGGGTTCCCGACCGGGAAGACCTTCGATGCCTGGCAGCCCGAGGTCTCCTCGATCCCGGCACCGACCCAGCAGGCGCTGCGGACCCTGGAATGGGTCCACCGGCGGGAGAACCTTGTCATCTGCGGCCCGTCGGGGACCGGGAAGACGTTCCTGCTGGAAGCCCTGGGCCAACAGGCCGTCGAGCAGGGGCTGAAGGTCGCCTGGTTCACCCTGGAAGACCTCGGCGTCCTGCTACGCCGCCACCGCGCCGACGACACCGTCACCAAGGCCATCGCCCGCATCCTGCGAGCCGACCTCGTCGTCGTTGACGACATCGGCCTGCTGCCCGTCGCAGCCGATGCGGCCGAGGGGCTCTACCGGCTCGTCGATGCCGCCTACGAGAAACGGTCGGTCGCGATCTCCTCGAACCTGCACCCGGCCGGGTTCGACGAGCTGATGCCCAAGACGCTGGCCACAGCCACCGTCGACCGGCTTCTGCACCACGCCCACGTCTGCCAGACCAGCGGCGACTCCGTCCGGCTGACCCAGGCACTCGCCGGCCAGGGGGTGAGCCCGTTGAGCTGACCCACCGGGCCGGTGGTGGCCGCAGCCCCCTCGGGCAGATCCCATGGCCGCCACCGTTCAGTTCTCGCGACCGCCACCGTTCAGGTTTCAAGACCGCCACTGTTCAGTTTCAGATGGCCCTTGACAAGGGTTCCCGGCAGCTGGTCGGGTAGGGACCGCCCGTTCCAGATGGGCTCGCCGTGTCCACCACTCCCGCTCAGCTAAGATTGATAGTTCGCGCCGCGAGTCCCGGCGGGCGTTCTGACGTGCAAATCAACGATCTGCAGCGCATGGCCTGTGGATAGTTCCACCGCGATACGCCGACCTGCGGTTTGCTTATCGCTTTCGTAGACACTCTTCCGTACCGATGCGTCCAGTCAGTCATCGCTGGAATCTAGGCGAGAGCGTCGAGGAAGTCGTGCGCATGGCGTGAGGGCGAGGCCCCGGCCCAGATCGCGGTCAAAGGACGGGTCATGGTGAGACCTCTGACCTGGACGCGAGCGAGCCGTCCGGCTCGGAGATCCTCGGCTACGGCCAAGCTGCTGAGCACCCCTGGCGCAACGCCTGCCATGATCGCGCTACGCACTCCGAGAGTGGTGGATAGCACCGCCACCGGGCTGGCGTGGGGTGAACAGCCGGTATCAGCGAGCGCCGCTTCGAACGCTTGACGGGTGCCGCTGCCCGGCTCGCGCAACACCAGGCTGGTGTCGGAGAGCTCGCGGGCGGTGATCCTGGCGGATTTCGCCCACCGATGTCCGGGCTGCACGACGACCGCGAGTGTGTCATGGGCGATGGTCACCGCGCCCAGATCGGCTGGCACCGCTGGAGACTCGATGAATCCGAGATCGACGGTCCCCTCGCGCACAGCCACAGCGACTGCGGTGCTGTTCTCGGCGTCGAGCTGAATGCCTGGACCGCTGCTGTCGGTCCGGGCGCGCCATCTGGCGATCCATTCGGGAAGCAAATACTCGGCGATCGTCAGACTCGCGGCGATACGCATCGTCCTTGCTCGATCCGAACGGAGTGAATCCACGGCATCGGAGAAATCATCGGCTGCTTCTAGCAACTTCCTCGCCCAACCGACCACGAGTTCGCCGGCGGGTGTCAGGCGAGAACCTCGCGCGGAGCGCACCAGCAACCTCACCCCCAGGCTTCGCTCGAGGCTTCGGATACGCAACGATACCGCTTGCTGGCTCACCCCCAACCGTCCGCTTGCCGCCGAGATGCTGCTCTCCTGCGCGATGAGCATCAGCGCCCGCAGCGCTTCCAGGTCCGGTTCGCTCCGCATGACTCACCTCCCATTAGAGACAAGTATAACTTGTGACCAGCACGAGATCTGCCTCTACCGACCTGGGGTTTCCGACGAAACGATAGATACATGACTGACCTACAGCATGAGGCCCGCACCCGGCCCACGCACGCTTTCCTCGTCTACCTTCGGTCGCTTCTGCCAGGACTCGGGACGTGCGCGCTTGCGGCGGGCATTTCCTATGGAGTGAACGCGCTGCTGCCGGGAGTCAGCCCCCTCATCGTTGCGATCGTGCTCGGTGTGCTCGCAGCGAACCTGCTCCGAATGCCGACGGCAGTGACCGCCGGAATCGATTTCTCGGCGAAGAAGCTTCTTCGCGCAGGCATCGTGTTTCTCGGACTCCAGCTCGTACTCACCGACATCCTCGACCTGGGTGCCCCGATTCTCCTCGTCGTCGCCTGCATCGTCACAGGCGGGCTATGCGGCACCGTTGTGCTGGGGCGGCTGCTACGGGTTCGGCCCAGCCTGGCCCTCCTCATCGGATGCGGCTTCTCGATCTGCGGTGCTGCGGCAGTCGCCGGCGCAGCGGGCGTGACCGACCCCGACGATGAGGCGGAAGAGGACACGATCACCGCCGTAGCACTGGTGGTCATCTTCGGCACGCTCATGATCCCACTCGTGCCCCTGACGGCGAACCTCCTCGGATTCGATACCGAAGCCGCGGGCATGTGGGCAGGAGGCTCAATCCACGAGATCGCCCAGGTCGTCGCAGCCGGCGGCATCATCGGCGCGGGCGCACTCACCGTCGCAGTGATCGTGAAACTCGCCCGAGTCTTGCTTCTCGCACCCGTCGTAGCCGTGCTCAGTATCCGACAGCGTCGCCTCCAGCGCGCGAACCCCACGCCTACCTCGCAAACATCCTCCAGAAAGCTGCCGCCTATCGTCCCGGCGTTCATCATCGGGTTCATCCTCATGGTGCTCCTGCGCTCCTTCCTGCCCCTGCCCGAGTTCGTGCTGACAACCGGGAGCCTGTTGCAGACCGGCCTACTGTCAGCGGCGATGTTCGGCCTCGGCTGCGGTGTCAAGATCCGCAACCTCGCACAGGTCGGCTTCAAGCCCTTCGCTCTTGCCGCACTCTCCACCCTTCTGGTTGCGACCATCGCGTGGGCGGGGATCTCGTTTGCGAGCCATATCGCATGAACGGATCACACAGCGAAGCCGTCCGAGCCATCAGCTCACCGCGTCAGCACAGCGGCAACACCGAGGAAGATACTGAACGAGGGATCGACAGACGCTGATACGGCTTCCATGAAGAATTAGCCTTTACGACCCGCTTGTATTCACCGCCTCCTCTTGGAGGCTACTACGTGGTCATAAGTCGGGGAGGATGGTCACCAGCCCAGAGACGGCCCGCCATCACTGGGACCGCGGTCGGGCGTGTGGGAGGGATCGAGCTGTCGTTGCCGCTTTTTCAGGGCACGGTCGGCGGCGTCGCGCTGCGCTTGCTCGGTCGCGCGGGTCTGCTCGATGCGCTCGACTGCCTCGACGGGGGTGAGCGCCTGTAGCGTGTCGATTTCGGCGCGGGCCTGCTTCGCGATGCGGGCCGCGTTCTCGGCGTTGGCGTGGGGGCGAGCATCCAGGTAGGCGGCCCGGTGCTTCGCCACGGCCTCGGTGCCGAAGATGCGGGCGTAGATGCGCAGGCGCGGCCACGGGTCGGGTTCGAGCGCCTTGCGCACCGTCCTGGCTGCGGCATCGTGCTGCTCGGTCGCGTCGATCACGCGGGGATCGCCGTCGATACGAGGGCGCGTGACGCGCTCGAGCCACGCGGCCCGAGTCTCGTTCCAGCGGGGCGGCTCGCCCCACGCGCTCGTCAGCCGCTGCTCAGCGTCGCGGGCGAGGGTCTGCGCGGTGTTGTGCTCGGCGGTCGCGCGACGCTTGCCGAACCTGCCGACCGTACCCAGCCGGTCGCGGGCGGTACGCAGTTCGACGTCGGCGTCGCCCCACTCGGCCAGTGCCGCCGATGCGTGCTCGGTGAGCGGTGCGGCGACCTCGGCCCGCACCCGTTCGAGCTGCTGGGCTGCGGTGTCGCGGGCTTGGCCTGCGTGGTCGAGGTCGTCACGTTGCTGGGCGTATAGCTCGGTGAGGGCGTCAGCGGCCTGCTGCCAGAGCGCAGCCCGCGCCTCGGCTCGCTCGGCCTTTGCGGTGAGTGCGGCTATCTCGGTGTTCACGCGCTTGGCGGGGCCGTCGTCGACCAGACCCCGCACCGCCTCTGCCGCCTGTCGGGTGGCGTCGGCCAGCCCACGGTCTGCCCGGTCACGTTCTACAGCGTAGATGAACTGCGCTCGGGCGTCGGCTGTGTTCTGGGCGATGATGTGCAACTGGTTCTGATCTTTGCCTCGGGTCATGCCGACGTAGACGGCTGCGCCGCTCATGGCGCCTGTGAGGATCGTGTCGGCTCTGGTGGCGGTAATGCCTTGCACACCGTAGGCGGTCGAGGCGTAGGCCAGGTGCGCGTACTCGGTGACGTACCCGGCGGGCAGGCGCACGGTGTGGTCGCGCTTGCGGTCGCTGTCTGCCTCAACCGCCCACACGGTGCCGTCCTCGGTGACGTGTTGCACGATCCACTGCTGACGATTCGCCACCCCCAGGGCCGCGTCGTTCTTGCGAGTCTGGATCAGATCACCCTGACCGATGGAAAGTCCGTCGCTCCCGGTCGCGGTCGTCTCGTCATCCACGGTTCCCGCTTGCACGCGCTGATCGCGGATGCGCGCGTTCATGCGTGCGGCCACGTCGTTGGTGGCGACCGTGACCGCCTCCCCGCCGCTGTGATGATTGGCGATGTGGTCGCGCAGGCTCTCGGTATCGTCGTGCAAGCGGATCAGGCCCAGAGCTGCGAGTTGGTCGAAGATCGCGCCGGGATCGTCGCGGTCGCGCAACCGCACCGACAGCTCGGCATATTCGGGATCGGCGAAGCGGTGTACCTCGGCCATATCGAACGTGCGGCCCCGAATCTGCGCAACCATGTCGAGTACTCCGCCCCGTCCGACGGCGGGGAGTTGCGCCCGGTCACCCACGAGCGCGAGCGTCGCGCCCGCTTCTGCGGCGACGGCGAGCAGGGCCAGGGCGGTGTCCTGGTCGAGCATCCCCGCCTCGTCCACCACAATCCGTTCGCCCTTGCGCAACCGCGCCTCGCTCGGCGGGCCGGTATAGGTTGCGCCGGTGATGGGGTCGGCGTCACCCACGACGAGTCGTGTCCATACGCCGTCGCGGTTCCACCGCCACCCGCGCGCGTACACCAGTGACGCGACCGATTCAGCGGGCACGCCGAGTTCCTGGTGCGCGATCTCGGCGGCCTTCTTCGTCGGAGCCACCACCCGCACCGCTCGCCCGTGCGCCTCACTCGCCTGGATCGCGGTGGCAAGCATGGTCGTCTTCCCGCTGCCCGCCGCGCCCTCCACGATCACCAACGGGTCGGTTGAGGCGACCGCTGCGGCGGCTTCGGTCTGGCCGGGGTCGAGGTTCTGCGCTTGCGCCAGCCGGCGCACGTCCGGGTGCTCCGGCTCCTGCTCGGGTACACGGGCGGCGATCAGGTCGCGCAGCTCTGTCTCGGCCTGTATGACGCGCACGCTCGTCCAGTGAGCGACATGCTCTGGGCGTGGTGTGTCGGGCGGGAGGATCGTGAAGCAGTCCTCCAACGCCAGCACCGTCGCAGCCTGCACGAAGTCGCGGATCTCATCTCCGTTGGCGCGTACTCCGTACTCGGTCATGATCGTTGTGGCGTGCTCGGTCACAGTGTGTGTCGTCCATACCGACGCACCTGCGGCGCAGCGGTCGAGGGCGCGGGAGGCGACTTCCTGCACGCTGAGGTCATCGAGGCTGACCGGCACCGGGGTTGCGGGCCGTTGCAGGCTCGCGGGGTCGTATCCGGCCTCGACCAACTCCGTCAGCCACGTCTGTTCCTCACGGAGCGTGGTGGGCTTCTTCGCAGGCCGCTCGTATGCCCATGCTTTGGCGATCAGGCGAGAGGTCACGACCGGCCCCATCGTCTCACCGGGATGCGTGGCCCGCCATTCGGCTTCGAGGCGGTCGAGGTTGCGGCCCACCTGCTCACCCCGCTTCGACATGACCGCGTTGTACGGCTGCAACTCCGCGACCTCGCCGGTGGCGGGGTCGAGGGTGAGGCCGTGTCGGTCGAGCACGGCAGCGAGTTCCGGGCTTGCCGCGATCACTGCGGTGCCGAGGGCACGGATCGCGCCCTGCTGCCGGAACAGAGCGGTGGTGTCCAGTCCTCGCCACTTCCCCGCCGCCCACACTCTGGTGCCGATCTGCATGTGAATGTGCCGGTGCGGATCACCCGCACGAGACGTGCGGTGCGTGATCCCGACGACCTGCAACCGCTCGATGGGAACGTGCTCCTGCGCACCGAGCGGCCCGACACGGGTCACCGAGTGCCGGGCAACCCACCGCCGAATCTCGGCCAGCGCGTCCTGCTGCGCCGCGTCCAGCGCCGCCGAGACTTCGGGGTGAAGCGCTGCGGCGATCGACAGCGACTTCGGCGCGTTCACGACCATCTCCGCGAACCTGGGCGAGCCCTGCCGCCGCTCGCCCGGCAGGCGCGGCTTGCCCATCGACTCTTCGGTGAGCGGATTGATCCAGTCCACCCATCCCGCGTACGCCTCTGGTTCCAGTCCGAGCGCGGCCGTCACGTTCCCGTCGCCGTCGAGCGCGGTGAACTGCGCCACGGACGTGTCAGCTCCGAGGTAGTAGTCATCCGCGCGAGAGCGGTCGGCCTCGACATAACGGCGCGCATCGGCCCCGGTTCCCCGGAACAGGATCACACCGCCATGCATGACACTCACCACCTGAGATTTCTAGTACGGCAATTATTGCATCTAACACGGTAGCATACGTCCATTCAGAAGGGATATGGTTGGGAGGCTGGAGAATCTTGTGAGTGCTGATGAGCGCCGTA
>JBQGOU010000002.1:20767-33106 GCA_052086865.1 Cellulomonadaceae bacterium | reverse complement strand
AGGCGTCCTCGAGGAAGGGAGCATCGTGAGCCTCGTCGACGATCCGTACGCCTATCGACTCACGGCCTCCGGGCTGGTCCTCGTGAGCCGGGGCGGACGCCTCGTGGCGACCGTCGGCGGCGCCAGGGCGGACCGCCTCGCTGCGCTGCTCGGCCAGGACGACGCGCGGGACCAGGAACTGCTGGCGCGGGCGACCGGACACTACAAGCACGGCACCGAGCGCCGCTAGCGCGCCTCGGTCCCGCGCGCCTCGGTCCCGCGCGCCGCCCGGCGCGCGTCCCACCGCAGAACCGCCGCGCCGAGCGTTGCGGACACCAGCGATCCCGCCAGGATCGCCGCCTTGGCCGCCGTGGTGTGCGCCCCGTCGGGGAAGGACAGGCCGGCGATCAGCAGGGAGACGGTGAAGCCGATTCCGGCGAGCAGGCCGATCGGCAGCAGGGCGCGCAGGCGGAGCCCGCCGGGCAGCTGCAGAGGGCCCCACCGGGTGACGAGCGCGGCGGTTCCCAGCACGCCCACGAGCTTGCCGAGCACAAGGGCCCCAGCCACGGCGAGGAACACCGGCTGGGTCACGACCTCGAGCGGACCGGCCCCCTCGCGCAGCGAGACCCCCGCCGCGAAGAACGCGAAGACCGGCAGGGCGAACCCGGCCGAGAGGGGGTTCAGGGCGCGCCCGAGCACATCGGTCCGGGGGAGGGGCTCGCCGTGGCATGCGAGCGCCGGCACGCAGAACCCCAGCGCCACTCCGGCGATCGTGGCGTGGACGCCGGAGGCGTGCAGGAACCCCCATGCGCCAAGCGCAAGCGGTACGAGCAGCCACCATCGCGGCGTCCGGGCACGCACGAGCCAGGCGAACCCGAGGAGGCACACCACTGCGGCTGCCAGCGGCAGGACGCCGATGCCGTGGGTGAAGAAGACCGCGATGACGATGATGGCCAGGAGATCGTCCACAACGGCGAGGGTGAGCAGGAAGGTGCGTAGCGCGGAGGGTAGGCCCCGGCCGAAGACGGCCAGCACGGCGAGTGCGAAGGCGATGTCCGTGGCCGTGGGAATCGCCCAGCCACCCAGCGCACTGCGCTCTCCCAGGACGCTGACGAGCACCGCGAAGACGACCGCGGGGGCGACCATCCCGCCGATCGCCGCAAGCACCGGAACCGCCGACTCGCGGATGTTGCGCAGGCTTCCGGCGACGATCTCCTGCTTGAGCTCGACGCCCACCACGAAGAAGAACACCGCGAGCAGTCCGTCGGACGCCCATGTCGCCAACGGCAGGTCGAGGTGCAGCGCGGCGGGGCCCACCTCAACCGCGGACAGTGCGGCGTATCCGTTGTGCCACGGGGAGTTCGCCCAGACCAGGGCGACGGCGGCGGCGGCGAGAAGGAGCGCGCCGCCCGTCGTCTCGCGGGTCACCCAGTGCCGCAGCCGATGGGGGAGGAGGGGGTGCCGTGCCGTCATGCGGTGCTCCTGGTCTCGGTCCGCCGGCGGGGTCGCCGACGTCACGCCGACCAGACTTCCCGGCACACCGCGCACCACCCTACCCGCCGGCCATCTGTTGGCTTCTCGCTGCGGGGGCTGGACGAGCTCACTCGCCCTCGCCGAGCGGCACGCCTCCGCGCGCCGTAGGCTCACCAGCGTCGCCCCGGTCCCGGCCCATATCGGCCTTGCGTAAGGAGCCCTGCATGACCGCCTTTCACGCCGTCCGCCCGACCGCCAACGCGGATGTCGAGAACACCGTGCGCGTCGTCCGGATCTCCGCGTTCCTGGGCCCCGTGATCGTCGCCGTCTTCCTGGCGCTCGGGGTCTTCGAACTGGGCAGCGCCGCCATGTGGTTCCTGGTGGCCTTCGCCGTGCTCAGCTTCGGCACCATCTACTTCTACCTCCCCACGGCCCTGCGCGAGGCGGCCGCGCGCAGGTCGGGCCCTCGGCTCTCCCTGTTGCCGAACGGGATGACGATCGACGGTCTGCTGCTGCCCACCGACGCCGTCCGGGGAGTGCTGCGCGCCCGCCTGCACCAGCTCGACGTCGCAGGCGACCCCGACCTTGTGGTCGGCGACGCGTTCTATGTGCACCACCGGCCGTCCGCGCCGCCCTCGATGCGGCGCGGGTTGCAGATCCTCGTCCCGGCTGACTTCACCGAGCCCGAGGCGATGGCGCAGGCCTTCACGGCGCATCTGGCTGAGCTCGGGATCCCCTTCACGGACTGCGGCACCGACGGCGGGGCGTTCCACAGCGAGAAGCGCCGCCTGGCGGCAGCGCAGGAGTGATCGCTAGCCGGCCTGCGTCGCCGCCCACTGCGCGACGCGCTTAGCGCTCTCGGCCTCGCTGAGGTCCTCGACGCGGGTCATCATCGACCAGCGCACCCCGAACGGGTCGCGGATGCTTGCGTAGCGGTCCCCGGAGACGAAGTCCGCCACGGGCTCGCGGACCGTCGCGCCGGCGCGTTCGGCGCGCGCCACGACGCCGTCGACGTCGGCGCAGTACAGGCCCAGGGAGTAGCAGACGGCGTCCCCGGCCGGAGCGGGCACGAGGCCTAACTCCGGATTCGGTTCGCCGAGCTGGAGGTGCCCTGTGCCGAGGTCGAGGTCGGCGTGCACCACGACGCCGCACATCTCCGTGACGTCGACGATGCGGGCGCCGAACACCTCGACGTAGAAGTCCAACGCGGCGCGCGCTCGCGGAACGGCGATGAAGGGCGTCAGGCTCGTCGAGCCGTGGGGCATGCCGTTGCTCGTGTAGCGGCCGTCCGCCGCTGTGGGATGGGTGCTCATGCTGTGAGGCTAGGGTCAACCCACGGCCAGGTCTTGGCGATTTGCGACAGGTCGGCATCCCTGCACCGCCCCTAGGATCGGAAGCGTGGTCGATGCACGCGGGGTGCTCTTCCCGGACCGGTTGCCCTCCTTCGTCCGGGTTCCCCCGCCTGCCCGGGCCGCCGGACTGGTCCGCTGGTTCTGGGTCGCGCAGTGGGGCCTCGGCGGGCGGACCTCGCGGCAGGAGGTGATCGCGTTCCCCGCGCTCAACCTCGTGGTCGAGTCGTCCGGCGTGGGACTCGCGGGGCCGACGACGCGTGCCTCGCACCGGGACCTGACCGGCTCGGGATGGGCCGTGGGCGCCCTGCTGCGCCCCGCTGCCGTCTCCACCCTGACCGGAGATCCCTCAGCGCTCATGGACTCCTACCTCCCGTTGGAGCTGCCGGACCTCCGCGCAGTGGTCGCGGCGGCGATGGCGGATGCCGAGCACTCGCGTGCATGCGAGGCCTTCGCGGACTGGTGGGTCTGCCGGGTTCCGGTGCTCGATGACCAGGGCCTGCTGGCGAACCGGATGGCCGAGTTGATCGACACCGAACCGGACGTCCTGCGCGCCGATCAGGCCGCGGCCGCACTGGGGGTCTCGACACGCACCCTGCAGCGTCTCTCGCGTCGCTACGTGGGTCTGGGGCCGCTGGACCTGATCCGCCGACGGCGGTTGCAGGAGGCCGCTGCGGCGGTACGGGCCGATCCCGGCACGCAACTCGCGGAGCTCGCGACCCGGCTGGGCTTCACCGACCAGGCCCATCTGACCCGCGAGTTCCGCCGGGTGCTCGGCTTCACCCCCGGCGACTACCGGCGCGGGCACCGCCCGGTGGAGCGTGCATGAACTCGGCAAGGTCCGCGACCTTGGCGGCGCCGCTCAGCGCGTCGAGACGCCGGGCAGGTCGCCCGCATGCAGCATGGACAGAATCGCCATCGGCGGTGCGGCCTCGGTGTTGTCGAGCACCGCCCGGGTCGCGCCCTCGGACTCGGTCACCTCGACGCTCGCGAAGTAGTCCGCCCACGGTTGCCCGCGGAGGTTGGCGTCATTCGTGACCGCGTCCTCAATCGTGCCCGGGTCGACCCGCATGACGCACAGCACGCTCTGAGGGCGCTCGTCCGGGCCGATCCGCACACCCACCGCAAGCGGCGTGCCCGCCGTCGGCAGCACCATGGCGGCGACGACGTCGTCCAGGCACGTCACCAGCGTCCGCACCGCGTCGTTGTCGAGAAGCGATCGAGCGGGTTCGCCCACGCCGCCGACGTCCGCGGACATGGACCCGAAGACGACCCGGTCGCCCTCGGGACGGATCTGCGGGCTCGTGATGGACAGCGGTTGTGCGGGGACGACCTCCGTCTCGAGCACGTTCTGCCCGCGCCAACCCGCCGCCGTCGCGGCGTCCCGGACCGCGTCCGCGTCCTGGCTGCCTGCGACGACGACCACCGTGTACGGCGCCATCCCGGCCGAGACGAGGGTGGATGCCGCCGTGAGATCGACCGCCAGGGTCTCCTCAAGCGAGACCGCGTACGTCGCCAGGTTGCTTGCGCCCACGCCGGCCAGCTGGGCCCACGGATCGGCGCTCAGCGTCCCGTCCCAGACCTCGCGCAGCCGCTCGTGATCACCGAACTCGACGTAGGCGAGCGTGTTCGCATCGGCTGGGATCGAGGACAGGATCCGCTCGACCCCTGCTGACCCGGCGGAGTCGCCGGCGCAGGCAGCGAGCGGTAACGCGACGGCGGCGGTCGCGAGGATGAGGAGCGGTCGGCGCATGGCGGGACGGTAGCAGTGGGACGGAAGGTGCGCGCGGCGAAACGGTGCGCCGGGGGGCTGGGCGCTACGAGCCGTCGTCGAGCCGGGGCAGGATCTCCTCCCACACCGCCCGCAGGAGATCGGCTGTCACGCCCTCGTGGTGCGCCGTGATCGTCACCACGGCCCGCTGCTGGGGAAGCACCACGGAGAACTGGCCGTACTTGCCGTCGGCGCGCCAGGCACCGGACGCGGTGCAGCGCCACACCTGGTAGCCGTACCCCGCGGCCGCCTCCGGATCGACGTCGGGCCGGTCGGTGGGGACCACGTCCGTATGCATCGCCGTGACGAAGTCGGCGGGCACGAGCTGCGCGCCGTCCCATGCGCCGCCCTGCAGCAGCAGCCGCCCGATCCGGGCGAGCTCGCTTGTGCGCAGGTGCAGTCCGGTCGCGCCCAGGGGGTGCCCGAGGGGGCAGCGCAGCCACTGCGGGTTGTCCACGCCCAGCGGGTCGAACAGCCGGGGCACGAGGAAGTCGCGCAGGTCCTGTCCGCTGACCGCCTCGACGATGCGCGCCAGCATGTACGTGGAGCCGTTCGAGTACTCGAAGTGGCGGCCTGGCTCGGCGACCAGAGGGGTGCTCAGGAAGGCCGCGGCACGGTCCCGGACGCGGTCCTGACCGGGGGAGAACCAGGTGAAGGGGCTGCCGCTGGTCATGTGCAGCAGGTGGCGGACGGTGATCCGTTCGAGTCCGTCGGCGTGCGGGGCGTCTGCGCCCAGGTAGGCCAGCAGGGGTGCCTCGAGCTCCACCAGTCCCTCTGACTGCGCCATGCCGACGGCAAGCGCCGTGACCGTCTTGGACGCCGAGTACAGGTTGACCCGGTCGTCCGAGCGGAAGCGATGCTCGAGGCTTCCCCGGGCCTCCCAGAACAGATGCACCCCGTAGGCGCCCAGGCCGCGCTCCACCGTACGAAGTCGGAATCCGTGCAGCAGGGTCGGGTCGAGGTCCATCCCGTGATCATCCCTTCGCAGCCGCGCTCACGTCACGTCGGGAGGGCGGCGCGCGCCGTAACACGGATTTTACAGTTCATCATCTGGATTTCTAGTGTCCAGCATGCGATCCGGTGCGCCGCTCCGGCGGTGTCTTCGTGCGTCTCGCCGGCGGGGTGTTGGGCACCTGGGGTGAGCATCGGCCGTGGCCCGTGAACGGCGAGTATTCGGCGCGCGAGCCGCTGGCCGGGGTGGTTGCCTGACCATGCCGTGTGACTGTGCGTGATTGTGGCCGTATCCAAATCGTGACTTTCCTTCCGTGTAACGATTCGTGTACGGGTGCCCGGAAAGGGGCATAACACCCCGATAGTGCTGTGTATCGTCAAGGCATTCATGGTGAAACCGCGCGTCGATGCGCTACGGGGATCCTCGTCGTCAGCCACGGCAGGCCGGGTCCCGCGGTTCCCGCCATCCCACTGAGGAGGAACATTGAAGATCAGGAGACTGGCAGCACCGATTGCGGTGCTCGCCTCCGGCGCACTCGTGCTCAGCGCGTGCACCTCGGACTCCGGTACGCCGGCCGAGACCACCACGACCACCCAGGGTGGCGGGGCCGGCGGCGGCGAGGCGACCGACTCGGCCAAGGCGGACCTGGGCGACGTCACCACCAACTCGGACACCATCAGCTACACGCTCGGCGCCGAGGAGTGGATGGGGTACAACGGCTCCACGCCGCAGACCTACAACACGTACAACTCGGTGGTGAACGACCGGATCTTCGGGAGCTTCATCTACTTCGGCACCGACGCCACGATCTACCAGGACCCCGAGTACGGCACGTTCGAGCTGACCAGCGAAGACCCGATGACGGTCGAGTACACGCTCAACGACGCCGCGGTCTGGTCCGACGGCGAGCCCATCGCGTACGAGGACTACCTGCTCGACTGGGCCACCCAGGCGATCACCGACGGTGAGGACGAGGACGGCAACCCCGCCCCGCTGTTCAACAGCGTCTCCGGCCTCGAGCTCGGCAACCGCGTCCCCGACGGGCCGCAGGGCGAGGCCGGCGGCAAGACCTTCTCCTACACCTACACCGCGCCGTACCCGGACTACCAGCTCATGGTGACCAGCGCGTACCCCGCGCACATCGTCGCCGAGCAGGCGGACATGACGCTCGACGAGCTCGTCACCGCGATCCAGGACAAGGACGTCGAGGCGCTGCGCCCCGCCGCCGAGTTCTGGAACACCGGCTGGCTGTCCCCGAACCCGGGCGAGCTGCCCGACGAGGCGATCACCCCCGTCTCCGGCCCCTACAAGCTCTCGAGCTGGGAGGCCGGGCAGTCCATCACGCTGGAGGCCAACGAGAACTGGTGGGGCACGCCGCCCGCCACCGGAACCCTCCTCTACCGCTTCGTCGCGCCCGAGGCGCAGGTGCAGGCGCTCGAGAACGGCGACCTCAACGTCATCGAGCCGCAGGCCACCGTGGACACGGTCGACCAGATCAACGGCATCGGTGACGCGGTCACCCTCGAGACCGGGCCCTCGCTGACGTGGGAGCACCTCGACTTCAACTTCGGCGGTGTGTTCGGCGAGGACCTGGCCATCCGCGAGGCCTTCGCCATGTGCGTGCCGCGTCAGCAGATCGTCGACAACCTGGTCAAGCCGGTCGACCCCGAGGCGGTCGTCATGAACGCCCGCGAGGTCTTCCCCTTCCAGGACAACTACCAGGACGTCGTGTCCGCGTCCTACGACGGCCGTTACGACGAGGTCGACATCGAGGGTGCCGCCGCCAAGCTCGAGGAGGCCGGAGTCGAGACCCCGGTCGACGTGCGCATCGGCTACTCGGCCCCCAACCAGCGCCGCACCGACCAGGTCGCGCTGATCAAGTCCAGCTGTGACGAGGCCGGCTTCAACATCGAGGACACGGGCTCGGCGGACTTCTTCGCCCCGGGCGGGCCGCAGGAGCGCGGCGACTGGGAGGTCGCCCTGTTCGCGTGGGCCGGTTCCGGCCAGATCGTCTCCGGTCGCAACATCTACCACTCGGATGGCGCGCAGAACTGGAACGGCTACTCTGACGCGACTGTTGACGAGGCGTGGGACGCCCTCGCCTCGACGCTCGACCCGGCTGAGCAGCTTGAGGAGACCAAGACCATCGAGAAGACGCTGTGGGACACCCTGCACGGCATCCCCGTCTTCGCCCACCCGGGCGTCGTGGCCTACGACTCGACGATCGACAACGTCCGCTCGACCACCACGCAGAGCACGGTGGCGTGGAACGCGGAGCAGTGGGTCCGCGCGTCCTGATGACGCACGGTGTCCCCGGCCGGATCGTCCGGGGACACCGAGGGCCGGCGCACGCGCGCCGGTGACTCAACCGCTGGGGTGGGGGCCCTGAAGCCCTCACCCCAGCGGCGCGCAGGGCAAAGTGCCCGGGGCGTGGCATCATGAACAGGTTTGTGGCCGCCATGTACCGAGAGCCTCACCCTGTGCGGCCCCGCCCAGAACGTGAAGGATGACTTCGTGACCAAGTTCGTGCTGCGCAGGCTCGGTGCCTCGTTCCTCGTCCTGCTGGGCGGCTCGTTGATGCTGTTCGTCCTGGTGATCAACTCCGGGGACCCGATCGAGGACCTGCGCGAGTCCAACGCCAACAACCGTGACCACCTGATCGCCGAGCGCGTGCGCTTCATGGGCCTGGACCAGCCGTGGTACACCCGCTACTGGGACTGGCTCACCGGCATCTCCAAGTGCGTCACGCTGAACTGTGACCTGGGGGTCAACCGCTCCGGGGTGAGCGTCAACAGCATGCTGGGCAACGCGGCTAACTCGACGCTGCGCCTCGTGGTGCTCGCCACCCTGATCGCCATCGTGATCGGCATCCTCACCGGAATCCTCACGGCGATCCGCCAGTACTCCGGCTTCGACTACGTCGTGACCTTCCTGGCCTTCCTGTTCTTCTCCCTGCCGGTGTTCTGGGCCGCGGTGCTGCTCAAGGAGTACGGCGCCATCCGGTTCAACAACTGGATAGTCGAACCGACGTTCACACCGGTGCAGATCGCCGTGACGGCGCTGCTGATCGGGTTCGCGCTGCAAGGCATCCTTGGCGGCCCGCTCAAGCGGCGGCTGTACACCGCCGGCGCCGCGATCGTGTTCGTCGCAGCCGCCATGGCCTACTTCTCCGCGGTCGAGTGGTTCCGCCGACCCGCGCTCGGCATCGGCGTGATCGCCCTGGTTGGCGTGGCCGCCGCCGTCGGCATCACCGCGCTGATCGCCGGTTTCCGCAACAAGCAGGTGCTGTACGCCGCGCTCACCACGGTGGGCGCGGGCATCGTGAGCTACTTTGCCTTCCACCCGGTTCTCGAGAACCACGGCTCGTGGCTGCTGCTGCTCGGACTGTTCGTCCTGGCTCTCGCGGTGGCCTTCGTCTCCGGCTGGTTCTGGGGCGGTTACTCACGGCGCACGGCGGTCGGGGTGTCGATGGTGACCTCCGTGATCTTCAGCCTGCTCGTCTTCACGGACCTCGCGGTCTCGCACTGGTCCGCGCTGCTGGGCCTCAAGTCGCGTCCGATCTCCACGATCGGCTCGCAGACCCCCAACTTCACGGGCGGCTTCTGGGAGTCCACGCTGGACGTGGGCGCCCAGCTGCTGCTGCCCACCATCGTGCTGACGCTCATCTCCCTGGCCTCCTACACCCGGTACACGCGCTCGTCCATGCTCGAGGTGCTCGAGCAGGACTACGTGCGCACCGCGCGGTCCAAGGGCCTCTCGGAGCGGGTGGTCATCGTCAAGCACGCGTTCCGCAACGCGCTGATCCCGATCACCACGATCGTGGCCTTCGACTTCGCGGGGCTGATCGGCGGCGCCGTGATCACCGAGCGCGTCTTCGGGTGGAAGGGCATGGGTGAGCTCTTCGCCACGGGCCTGGATCAGGTGGATCCCGCGCCGGTCATGGCCTTCTTCCTCGTCACCGGCTCGGCGGCGATCCTGATGAACCTGCTGGCCGACCTCGCCTATGCCGGGCTCGACCCGCGGATCCGGCGGTGACCGGGATGAGTGCACCAACACCCGGACAGCGCACGGTTCGCCGCTCGACCATCGGAGCACGCAATGACTGATCCCAACACCCCGGACGAGCCGGAGCGCATCCCCACGCCCGCCTACGGCGGCATGGACCCGGTGGCCGGCCAGATGAGCCAGGACCCGCAGCCGTCCAAGACCGAGGACAAGTCCTACAGCCAGGGCCAGCTCGTCCTACGCCGCTTCCTGCGGCACAAGGGGGCGATGGCCTCGCTCGTGCTGCTCGTGTTCATCGCGATCGTGGCGTTCAGCTCGATCGGCGTCGGGCCGTTTCCGGGGTGGTGGGACAAGGACTTCGGCAAGGCCGCCACCGTGATCGACGGCGGACGTCCCACGCTGAGCCTGTGGCCCCTGCAGCTGGGGGAGCACCCCTTCGGGCAGGACAATACGGGCAAGGACTACTTCGCGATGGTGATGCGCGGAACGCAGATCTCGCTCATCATCGCGTTCGTGGTGGGCATCGTGTCCACGGCCATCGGCACCGTCGTCGGCGGCCTGGCTGGGTACTACCGCGGCTGGATCGAGTCGGTGCTGATGCGCCTGACGGACCTGTTCATCATCATCCCGCTGCTGGTCTTCGCGGCCGTGCTCGCGCAGATGGCGGGCGGCAGGGGCATCCTCTTCCTCGCCCTCGCCCTCGGCGTGGTGACCTGGACCGGGCTCGCGCGGCTGGTCCGTGGCGAGGTGCTCTCGCTGCGCGAGCGGGAGTTCGTCGCCTCCGCCCGCGCGATCGGCACCGGGTCGGGCCGGATCGTCTTCCGGCACATCCTGCCCAACACCATCGGCGTGATCATCGTCTCGGCCACCCTCATGATCGCCTCGGCCATCCTGTTGGAGACCTCGCTGAGCTTCCTGGGCTTCGGGGTGCAGGCTCCGGACATCTCGCTCGGAACGCTGATCAACACCTACCAGAACGCCTTCACGACGCGTCCGTGGCTGTTCTGGTGGCCAGGACTGTTCATCCTCGCGATCGCGCTCTCGGTGAACTTCATCGGCGACGGCCTGCGTGACGCCTTCGACCCGCGGCAGAACAGGAACAAGGACTGATGGCTACTCAGGCACCCGCCCCCGCCACCACGAGCGTTCTCGAGTTCCGTGACCTGGACGTGAAGTTCCGCACCGAGTTCGGCTCGGTGCACGCGGTCAAGGGCATCTCGCTGCAGGTCAACCCGGGCGAGGTCGTCGCGCTGGTGGGAGAGTCCGGCTCGGGCAAGTCCGTCACCTCGATGACGGCGCTCGGGCTGCTGCCCAGCAACGCGCGGGTCACCGGGGACATCGTGGTGGGCGGCAAGAACGTCCGCGAGCTGTCCGGCCACGCGCTGCGCCGCATGCGCGGGCACGACGTCGCGATGGTCTTCCAGGAGCCGATGACGGCGCTCAACCCCGTCCTGACGATCGGGACGCAGCTCACCGAGGCCCTCGAGCTGCACGGCATCGCCTACGGCCGGGCGGCCACCCAGCGGGCCGTCGAGCTGCTGGACATGGTCGGCATCCCCGATCCGGCCCGGCGCATCAAGCAGTACCCCCACGAGCTGTCCGGCGGCCAGCGCCAGCGCGTGGTCATCGCCATGGCGATCAGCTGCGACCCCCGGGTCATCATCGCGGACGAGCCCACCACCGCGCTGGACGTCACGGTGCAGGCGGACATCCTCGACCTGCTGCGCTCGCTCAAGGACAAGCTGGACACCGGCATCCTGCTGATCACCCACAACATGGGTGTGGTGGCGGACATGGCCGACCGCGTGGCCGTCATGCTCAAGGGCAATATCGTCGAGACCGGCACGGCGGACGCGGTCCTGAACCACCCCACGCACGACTACACCAAGAAGCTGCTGGCCTCGGTGCCGCACCTGGGGGAGGGGCCCGGTCAGTTCGGCACCGCCCCGGTTCCGGTGCACGAGCTGGACGACTCGGAGACCCCGGCGCTCGCCGTGCAGAACCTCGTGGTCGAGTACACGCGTGTGGGCAAGCCGCCCTTCCGTGCCGTCGACGACGTGACGTTCTCCGTGGGTGCGGGCGAGATCGTAGGACTTGTCGGTGAGTCCGGGTCCGGCAAGTCGACCATCGCTCGGTGTGCGCTTGGGTTGATTCCCGCCGCTGGCGGAAGCGTGTCCATCTTTGGCACCAGCTTCGGGTCGATGCACCGTCGTCAAGCCAAGTCCCTCCGCCGCCGCATCGGTGTGGTCTTCCAGGACCCGGCCTCATCGCTGAACCCTCGTTTTCCGATCGGCGACTGCATCGCGGAGCCACTGGTGGTGCATGGGGTGGGGAACCGCAAGTCGCAGGTGGCTAAGGTGCACGAGCTGCTCGACGCGGTGGAGCTGCCACGCGATGTGATCAATCGCTACCCGCACGAGCTCTCCGGCGGTCAGCGCCAGCGCGTCAGCATCGCGAGGGCGCTGTCGCTTGACCCCGAGTTCCTTGTGGCGGACGAGCCGACTTCGGCCCTGGACGTCTCGGTGCAAGCGAGCGTGCTGGCCATGTTCACCGAGCTGCAGGAGCGCTATCGTTTCGGTTGTCTCTTCGTCAGTCATGATCTGGCCGTTGTCGATCTGCTTGCGCACCGCGTCGTGGTGCTCCAGAACGGCAAGATTGTCGAGCAGGGCGATCGAGAGGACGTTCTGCTGCACCCGACCCAGGAGTACACCCGGCGACTGCTTGCGGCCGCCCCGGTGCCCGAGCCGGGAGAGCAGCGCCGACGCCGCGAGGCCCGGCACCACCTGCTCGAACAGCTGGGCGACGAGGTG
>JBQGOU010000002.1:0-20757 GCA_052086865.1 Cellulomonadaceae bacterium | reverse complement strand
ACGAGAGCTGACCGCCCGTCGTGACGCGCGGTCTGCTCGGGGCGCGACGGCGGACCCGGCCTCCTGACCCGCGCGGACCCGCGCGTCCCCGCACGCACGGCGGCCCGTTCGCCCAGGGCGCACGGGCGGGGCCCGGTCCGTACGGTAGACTGGGGACCGCGTGCGTCGTCGCGCGCGCTCACCCCCTCACCGAAACGAGTACCCCTATGCCCTTGCGCCCTGACCTGCGCAACGTCGCGATCGTCGCTCACGTCGACCACGGCAAGACCACCCTCGTCGACGCGATGCTGCACCAGTCCGGCGCGTTCGGCGCCCACGCGCACGTCGACGAACGGGCCATGGACTCCGGCGACCTCGAACGCGAGAAGGGCATCACGATTCTCGCGAAGAACACCGCGGTGCACTACGCCGGCCCCGCGGCAGCGGCAATCGGCCAGGCGGGCGGCGTGACGATCAACGTCATCGACACCCCGGGCCACGCCGACTTCGGTGGCGAGGTCGAGCGCGGGCTGTCGATGGTGGACGGCGTCGTGCTTCTGGTGGACGCCTCCGAGGGTCCGCTGCCCCAGACCCGCTTCGTGCTGCGCAAGGCGCTGGCGGCGAAGCTGCCCGTCATCCTCGTGGTGAACAAGGTCGACCGTCCCGACTCGCGGATCGAGGAGGTCGTGGCCGAGGCCACGGATCTGCTCCTCGGGCTTGCCGCCGATCTGCAGGACGAGGTCGAGGACCTCGACCTGGACGCCATCCTCGACGTGCCCGTGGTCTACGCGGCCGCGAAGGCCGGACGGGCCTCGATTGAGGCCCCGGCCGACGGCACGCTGCCGGACAGCCCCGACCTGGAGCCGCTGTTCCGCACGATCCTCGAGAAGATCCCCGCGCCCGCCTTCACCGAGGGCCACCCGCTGCAGGCCCACGTGACGAACCTGGACGCCTCGCCGTTCCTGGGCCGCCTCGCCCTGCTGCGCATCTTCAACGGCACACTGCACAAGGGCCAGACCGTGGCCTGGGCCCGCCACGACGGCAGCATTCAGAACGTCAAGATCACCGAGCTCCTCGAGACCAAGGCGCTGGAGCGGGTCCCCACCGACTCGGCCGGCCCCGGGGACATCGTCGCCGTCGCCGGCATCGAGGACATCACGATCGGCGAGACGCTGACGGACCCCGACGACCCGCGTCCGCTGCCGCTGATCACCGTCGACGACCCGGCGATCTCGATGACGATCGGGATCAACACCTCGCCGCTGGCCGGCAAGGGCGGCAAGGGCCACAAGGTCACCGCGCGCCAGGTCAAGGACCGCCTCGACAAGGAGCTGGTGGGCAACGTGTCGCTGCGCGTGCTGCCCACCGAGCGCCCCGACGCGTGGGAGGTGCAGGGCCGCGGCGAGCTGGCGCTGGCCATCCTCGTCGAGCAGATGCGCCGCGAGGGCTTCGAGCTCACGGTCGGCAAGCCGCAGGTCGTGACCAAGGTCATCGACGGCAAGGTCAACGAGCCCATGGAGCGCATGACGATCGACGTGCCCGAGGAGTACCTTGGCTCGGTCACGCAGCTCATGGCGCAGCGCAAGGGCCGCATGGAGACCATGGCCAACCACGGCACCGGCTGGGTGCGCATGGAGTTCGTCGTCCCCGCCCGCGGCCTGATCGGCTTCCGCACTCGCTTCCTGACGGACACCCGCGGAACCGGCATCGCCGCGTCCATCGCGGAGGGCTACGAGCCCTGGGCCGGGCCGATCGAGACCCGCGTCAACGGCTCGCTTGTGGCCGACCGTGCGGGCGTCGTGACGCCGTTCGCCATGATCAACCTGCAGGAGCGCGGCTCGTTCTTCGTGGACCCCACCCAGGAGGTCTACGAGGGCATGATCGTCGGCGAGAACGCCCGCAGCGAGGACATGGACGTCAACATCACCAAGGAAAAGAAGCTCACGAACATGCGTGCCGCCTCGAGCGACACGTTCGAGAATCTCACCCCGCCGCGGCACCTCACCCTCGAGGAGAGCCTCGAGTTCGCCCGCGAGGACGAGTGCGTCGAGGTCACCCCCGACGTCGTGCGCATCCGCAAGGTGGTCCTTGACCAGACCGAGCGCGGGCGGGCCGCGGCACGCGCCAAGCGCGCCTGAGCGAGACGCCCGTGCCGCACCGATCCGCCGCGGGGTCCGGTCCGCGTCTGCTCGCGGTGCATGCGCATCCGGACGACGAGACGCTCGCCACGGGCGCGCTGCTCGACACCTGGGCGGCGGCCGGGCTCCCGACGGCGGTCGTCACGTGCACCCGCGGCGAGCGCGGCGAGGTCATCGGGGCGCGGCTTGCCGCCCTCGAGGGCGACGGGCCCGCGCTCGCCGCGCACCGCGAGGTCGAGCTTGCCGGGGCGCTGGGCGCCCTGGGCGTGCGAGAGCACTGCTTTCTTGACCGGTTGCCCGGCGGCGTTCTCGACCGGCTGCCTGGCGGCGCAGTGCGCCCGCCGGACGAGTCCGGTGCGCGGTACGAGGACTCGGGCATGGCCTGGATCGCCGGCGGCACCGCTGGTGTGGCCGGTGACGTGCCCGCTCGCGCCTTCGTCCGGGTTCCGCTCGACGATGCGGCGCGCCGGCTCGCCGGCCTGCTGGAGGTATGGGCACCCGACGTCGTCGTGACCTACGACCCCGACGGCGGCTACGGGCACCCCGACCACGTGCGCGCGCACGAGGTGACGATGCGTGCCCTGGAGCTGAGCGCCGCTCCGGCGCCTGTGGTGCTGTGGCGCAGCGCGACAACGGCGGCGGTGCGCGCTGAACGCAGGGCATTGACCGCAGCCGACTGGATCGCCCCGGAGGCCACCGGACTTGAGCGCCCCGACGCCGACGGCGCGTTGCCACCGGTGGCCGACGATGCGCGCCCGGTGGTGCTGGGCGTCGACGTCCTCGCGGTGCGCGACCAGGTGCTGGGCGCCATGTGCGCGCACGCCACCCAGATCCAGCACGTGCAGGCGGCCCCCGCAGGCGCCGCGCTGGCGGGCTGCTACGCCCTGAGCAACGACGTCCTCGCCCCGATCACGGCGTGGGAGACCTATGCGGGCGCGCCGTCGGGCGCCGCGGCGAGTGCCGTGGCGTGGCCGGACGGCATCCGGGGAGTAGCGTGATCGCATGCGGCTGACCTTTGCCTCCGTGCTGCGCTGGGCCGCGGCCGTCCTCCTTGGCGCCGTCGTCGGCGTGGTCGGTACCTTCACCCACCGTTCCGTCGAACCCCTCGGTCTCGTGCTGGCCTTCGCCGCCGTGCTGAGCGCCGCGGTGTGGATGCGCGCCTGGGCGGGACTTGGCGGTGTGCTGGCTCTCGGCCTGGGCTGGGTGGCCGCCGTCCAGGTCCTGGCTCTCGCCGGTCCCGGCGGGGACGTGCTCGTGCCCGCGCAGCCACTCGGATACCTGTGGGTCTACGGCGGCCTCGTGTTCGTGGTTGCCGCGGCCTTCGCCCCGCGGCGATGGTTCGAGCACCCACCCGTCGAGCAGGGGGCAGCCGCACCCGCTGCGGACGCGGCGGATGAGGATGATCCGGCATCGGTAGGATGACCGGGGCCCGCAGGGCCGACGGCGGGCGTGCGCCCGCCCTGGGACGAGGCACGGAGCGACGGACATGACCACCGAGTCCACGGACGTGGGACCTGACGGCGACGCGCCGCTGCTCGAGGACTTCGACGGCGGCACGGAGCGGCGTAGCCGGGTGCCGCGCACGCTGCTGTGGGTTGGGCTCAGCCTGGTCGTCCTCGGCGGCGCCTACGTCGCGGCCCAGTGGGCCGTGGCCGACACGGTGGCCGACCGCACGACAGTGGCCGGCGTCGCCATCGGCGGCATGTCTCAGACGGAGGCGGTGCGCGCACTCGACGACGGCCTGGCCGCGCAGGTGGTTGCGCCCGTCGAGGTCACGGCCGGGGAGCGCACGGCGACCCTGGACCCGGTGGCCGCCGGCCTCACGCTTGACGCCGAGGCCACGGTGGCCGATCTCACCGGCTTCAGCCTCTCGCCCGTGCACCTGTGGAACACCTGGTTCGGCGGCGGCGAGGTCGACCCGGTGGTGTCGGTGGACCGCGCGGAGCTCGACGCCCAGCTGGCGGCGCTCGCCCAGTCCGTCGCCGTGGCGCCGGAGAACGGTGCCATCGTGCTCACCGAGGGCCGGGCCAACGCGGTCGCCCCCGTCACCGGCCAGGAGATCGACCCCGAGGCGAGCGCCCAGGCGGTCGCCGACGGCTGGCTGCGCACCTCCGGGCCGATTGCGCTGCCCGTCACCGAGGTCGCCCCGCAGGTGGACCAGGCGGCCACGGACGCAGCCCTGGCGCAGGCGAGCACCCTGGTCTCGGCGCCCGTGGCCGTGTCCGTCGCCGGGCAGGTCGCCGAGGTTCCGGTCGACGTGCTCAGCGCCGTCAGCTCCTTCGTCGCCGAGGACGACGGGCTTGCGCTGACCATCGACGCCGACGCCCTGCGCGCCGCCGTGATCGACCGCACGACGAACCTCGAGGTCGCCCCCGAGGACGCCCACTTCGAGTTCCAGGACGGCACACCCGTCGTCGTCGGGGGCCGTACCGGCGCCTCCCTGCCTGCCGCGGAGCTCGCCGCTGCGGTGCAGACCGCCGCGTTGTCGGGGGAGAACCGGACCGCCGACGTTGAGCTCGCCCCCCAGGAGGCGGAGCGCAGCGCTGAGAAGCTGCAGTCGCTCGGTGTGCAAGAGGTCGTCTCGGAGTTCTCCACCCCGCTCGGGGCGAGCAACGCGGCCCGGGTGCACAACCTGCAGCTGGGCGCGGAGCGGGTCACGGGCCAGCTGATCCTGCCGGGAGAGACCTGGTCGCTGACCGAGGCGCTGTCGCCCATCACGGCGGAGGGCGGGTACCGCTCGGCGGGCATCGTCAACAACGGCGTCCTGACCGAAGGCGTGGGCGGCGGGCTGTCGCAGATGGCGACCACGACGTACAACGCCGGGTTCTTCGCCGGGTATGACGACACGGAGCACCGGCCGCACAGCTACTACTTCAGCCGCTACCCGGAGGGCCGTGAGGCGACGATGTTCGTCGGCTCGCTGGACATGCGGTTCACCAACGACACCCCCTACGGCGCCCTGATGCAGGCCTGGGTCGCCGACGGCCAGGTCACGGTCCGGATCTGGAGCACGCAGTACTACGAGGTGCGCACCTCGACCTCGGCCAGGTCCGGTGTGGTTCAGCCGACGACGGAGCACCGCAGCGGCGCGGGCTGCATCTCGCAGTCCGCGGGCAGCCCGGGCTTCACCGTGACGGTGGCCCGCACCGTGCTGCACGACGGCGAGGCCGTCAAGGACGAGTCGCAGAGCTGGACGTACCGGCCGCAGAACGCCATCGTGTGCGACCGGAGCGAGACCCCCGTCGCACCCGCCGACTAGCCTGGATCCCACGCGCACCCCGGCGTCCCCAGGACGCCCTGACGAAAGGCCGGTCGATGCTCGGTAGAAGCGAACGGGAGTCCGGCGCGCATGCGCTGCTCGCCGCGCAGATCGCCGGATGGGGCAGCGCCGCGGACCGGGACGAGCCGAGCGACGTGCTCAACCTCGGCTCGATGACCACCGCGCTCGCCACGGTGTCCCACATCGACGGTCTGGCGGCCGTCGTCTTCCTGGGCCATCCGACACAGCCGGCGCACGACCTGGAGCGGGCCCTGCTCGCGGCGGACTCCTCGCTGCTGCTGACCGGTGCGGTCGCCGTCGTACCTGAGTGGGTGTGGGTCGGGCGACGCGCCCAGGCCACCGGGCACGTCGTCGTCGACGAGGCGGGTATGCGCGACTGCCGCCACGTGCTGCGCACTCTCGGTGCCACGCCCCACCTCGTCCCCGCACGCACCCCCGTGTCCGAGCGCCTGGCGATGGCCGGGGCCGCGGGCTCCCTCGTCGTCGAGCGCAACCGCGTGCCCGCGGGCTTCGAGGAACTGCCCGGCTCCGAGCGTCTCGCCGTCCGCCCGCCGATCTGGTATGGCCTCGTGGAGTCTTGGCCCGCGCCCCCCGAGTTCACCGAACCCGCGCAGGTCTGGTTCGCCTTCGGACCGCGCGTGGACCACCGCGGGTCCCTGCAGGACTCCCTGGCGGTGTTCGCCGAGAACGGGATCGACCTGCAGCACCTGCGCTCGCAGCAGTCCGTCGACGCCCCGCACGCGTTCTACACCTCGTTCCGTTGCGACTCCTCGGGCGAGCTCGGCGCCATCGTGGCCGCGTTCTCGGGCCGCGGCATCGCCCACCGCATCCTCGGGGTGCTCCCCGGTCAGGACTTCCTGCCCGGCTCCGATGCCATCGTGCCGCGCTGGGCGCAGGCTCAGCCCGCCGGGGCCTGACGTGCGCGAGCTCGCCTACCTCGGCCCCGAGGGGTCGTTCACCCACGCCGCGGCGCTGACCTGGGCCACCGGTCCGCTGCGCGCCTGCGCCAGCGTCGCCGAGGTGTTCGCGGCCGTGGAGGACGGTTCGGCACGCGGCGTCGTCGCGATCGAGAGTTCCGTGGAGGGGTACGTGGTGCCCTCGCTCGACGAGATCGTCGCCGCACGCGACGTCGTCGCCGTCGACGAGGTCGCGCTCGACATCACTTTCGACGCCTTCGTGCTGCCCGGGGGCGGAGAGCGCAGGGAGATCACGGCGCACCCGCACGGGCTGGCGCAGTGCCGGGAGTACGTGCGCGCCAGCGGACTGGTGCCCGTGCCTGCGGCGTCCAACGCCGCGGCCTGCCGGGACCTCGCCCCTGGGCAGGTGGCGCTGGGCCCGTCGATCTGCGGTGAGCTGTACGGGCTCGAACGCGTGGCGAGCGGGGTGCAGGACTTTGACGGCGCCCGGACCCGGTTCCTGCTGCTCGACGGCCGCGGCGAGGCGGTGGCGGGCCGCCGGGAGTCGCTTGTGGGGCCCTGGCGCTCGATGATCGCCGTGACCCCGCACATGATCGGGCCTGGCGTGCTGGCCCGCATCACGGCGGCGTTCGGGCGTGCCGGCGTGAACATGTCCAGCCTGATCACCCGCCCGCTCAAGGCGCAGGAGGGGATCTACGTCTTCGTCGTCACCTTCGACGGCGCCCCGTGGGAGCCGGGCGTGCGCGGGCTGCTCGGTGAGCTCCTGGCCGCCGAGGACTCGCTCAAGGTGCTCGGGGTGTTCCCGGCACGGCACGTCGCCGACGCCGCATTCGACGTCGAGCAGGTGCCCGCCGGCAGCGTGGACGCGTCCTGCGCTGCGGCCGAGCTCGACCGGACGCTGCTGTGGTGAGCGCGCAGGCTGCGCCGGGGGGTGCCGCTCCGCGCGGGCACGTCGCCGTCGTGAGCCTCGGGCTCATCGGCGGGTCGATCGCCCTGCGGCTAGTGGAGCGCGGCTACCAGGTCACGGCGTGGAACCCCTCGCCCGGGGCGCTCGAGGCCGCCGCCGAGCACGGGGTGGAACCCGCCGACTCCGTTGCGGCGCTGTGCGCGGACGAACCGGACGTCCTGGTCCTGGCCAACCCGCTACGGGCGATGCGGACCGTGCTGACGGAGGTGGCCGCGCACCAGCGCCCGGGCACTGTGGTGACCGACGTCGGCTCGGTGAAGGGGCCCGTCGCGGAGCTGGTGCGGGAGACCGGGGTGTCACGGTTCGTGGGTGCGCATCCGATGGCGGGCACCGAGAGCTCGGGCTTCGCCGCGGCGAACCCGGCGATCCTGGACGGTGCGCGATGGGCGATCGCCGTCGACGACGCGACGCGGGCACGCGATCTGCTGCGGGTCGCCGCGCTGATCACCGGGTCGCTCGACGGGGTGGCCCACCCCGTGGCGCCTGAGGTGCACGACGAGGCCGTTGCGCTGATCTCGCACGTGCCGCACGTTCTGGCGACGGAGCTGCTGGACCTGGTGGGCCGGGCGCCGGTTCGGTGCCTCGCCCTCAACCTTGCCGCGGGCAGCTTCCGGGACGGCACGCGCGTGGCCGGGACCAACCCGCGGCGCACCGAGGCGATGGTCGTCGAGAACGCCGGATGGGTCGCCCCCGTTCTGCGCGTCGTGGCCCGCGATCTGACGATGCTGGCCGATGCGCTCGAGTCCAACGGACCGGTGGCCTCGTTCTTCGACGAGGCCCAGCGTGTGCGGGCAGACTCGCCGACGGCAGGCCTGCGCCGCGATGCCGTCGGTGCGGACGGGCCGGGCGGGCTCACGGATCTCGAGCTCGGGGCCGGGTGGCGGCACCGGCTGCTGGACGCCGGCGAGCGCGGCGACGTGATCACTGCGGCGGAGCCGGGTGCTCGCGTGCTGCGATTGCGGCGCGGGCTCGAGCCGGCATAGCGCAGGGGGGGCGCGGGATCCGCCGGCGCCTCGGCCTCTGCTTCTGCTCTAGCCGGCGATGGCGGGCAGGATGCGGGTGGTCAGCAGCGGCGCGAGGTCCGCGGGAAGCGGCTGGCGCGCCGGGTCGAGCCAGCGCAGCTCCTCGATCTCCGCGGCGGGCGCCGTGATCGCGACGGACGGATGGGTGAACACCGCGGCCTCGACCTCGTGCTGAGCCTCGTTGGCGGCCGGGGCGCGGAACACCCCGACGTCGTCCAGGGTGGCCGCGTCCAGCTGGACGCCGAGCTCCTCGGCGCACTCGCGAACTGCCGTCTGGCGCGCGGACTCGCCTGCCTCGGGCTTGCCGCCGGGAAGCATGAACCGATGGGTGCCGCGCTTGCGAACGGTCAGGATGCGGCCGACGTCGTCCCGAAGGACGACGGCGCTGACCCGGATGAGCCGGTCGGCCCGTGTGGCTGTCACGGGGCACAGCCTAGGGGACGCAGGTCAGCGAGGTTCGTCGTGCGTGCGTGATGGCGACAGCGAACGCCGCGCCTGCGAGGACGGTGAGGGCGACGGCGGCGCCGAGCAGTGTGCTACTGCCGAGCCATCCGGCAATGGGGTAGGTGACCAGGAAGCAGGCGTGCGACAGTGCGAACTGTGCGGTGTAGACGAGGGTCCGGTTCGTCGGGGTCGAGGCCTCCGCGAGCAGCCGCGACGAGGGCGTGCTGACCAGCGATGTGCCCATGCCGAGGGCGACCCATGTCGCCAGGAGGGCCGGCCAGCCGGCGTCGGTCGAGGTGAGGAGTGCGGTGACGGTCACGGCGGCGCCGAGACCCACGACGACGAGGGTGGACCCGGCCACCATGGTGCGAGCGACGCCGAACCGGTCCACGAGCCCAGGGACGCCGAGGGCGACGATGAGTGAACCGAGGCCGTAGCAGCCGAGCGCGAGAGCCAACGCGGCGTCGTCCAGCTGGAACACTCCGCGTGCGTAGACGACGGAGTTCACCAGGACGATCGCGGTTCCGGCGGCGACGACGACGTTGGTGAGCAGGACGAAACGCAGTGTCGGTGTCCGTGTGAACACGCGCACACCCGCGGTGAGCCGTTGCCAGAACGTCTCCCGCGAGAGGTCGGGTGGCCGATCGGGGAGCGTCGTGACGAACACGAGGATGGCGGAGCACGTGAAGCCGAACGCCGTTCCCAGAAAGAGGCTGCGGTCAGCGACGACGGTCAGCAGGGCCGCGGCGATGATCGGGCTCAGCAGCGCTTCGAGGTCATACGCGAGCCGGGAGAGTGAGAGGGCGCGGGTGTAGTCGCGTGACTCGGGCAGCACGCCGGGAATGAGAGCTTGGAACGCGGGGGTGAAGGTCGCGGAAGCGGACTGCAGGACGAACACCAGGACGTAGATCTGCCACGTCTCCGTTGCCCACGGCAGGCTCAGGGCGACCGCGAACCGGATCGCATCGGCTCCCACGAGGACAGCTTTCGTGGGGAGTCGATCGACCAGTGCCGCGACGAGGGGTGCGACGCCGACATAGGCGAGCATCTTGATGGTGAGGGCCGTGCCGAGAACGGCGCCGGCAACATCACCCGCAAGGTCGAACGCGAGCAGCCCGAGTGCGACCGTGAGAAGTCCGGTGCCGAGGAGTGCGAGGACCTGCGCGGCGAACAGCGCGCGGTAGGTGCGGTTGCTGAGAACGTGGATCATTCGTGGTGGCCGGGCTTTTCGTCGACGGTGTGCTCGGCCTGCCACATGGCCTCCATCACGAGGTGCATCGCGTGCTCATCGGTGAGCCGGTAGAACGCGCGGTTTCCGTCCTGGCGGACGCGGACGAGCTGTCCCCACCGGAGCTTTGCGAGGTGTTGCGAGACGGCCGCAGGGCTGCGCTCGACGAGTTCTGCCAGGGTGTTCACCGACAGCTCGCCGCCGCGGAGTGCGAGCACGATGCGAATGCGGGTCGCGTCGGCGAGCAGTCGGAACACCTCAACCGCGACATCGACGTACCGGCGTGACGGGGTGAGGTCACCAGGCTCCGTATCTGCGTGCATACGCAGATACTAAAGGATGCGACAGGAAGGCAGGGTGCTCGTGTCCTCGCTGCGGCGCTCGACGCCGGAGCGAGGACCGGCGCCGGAGCCGTCTGTGTCGGAGGGTCCGCGTAGAATCGAACACATGAACGAGGTAAGCGCGGTGGCGGTGGGCAAGGTCCCGATCAGCTCGTTGCCGCGCGGGCGTTCGTCGATGCTGGTCTCGGTGCCCGAGGCGGGCCTGCAGCCCGGGGAACTGGTCGAGGTGGCCACCGCCGTGGTGCACCTGGTGACGCTTCCACCCGACGTCGATCTGGTGCTCGGGGACGATCCGTGCGGCCGTGGCGTGGATGTGGCTGGTGAGGCGCGTCAGGACGCGCGCATGCCGGCTGGCCAGCAGGATCGCGGCGACTGCGATGCGGTCGAGGACTGCGGCTGCGACTCTGAGCGCGGCACGGACTGCGGCTGCGACGGCGCCGCCGTGTCGGTGGCCATCGTTGCCGAACCTCCGGCTGGCCCCGTCTGCGATGATGACAGTGAGGTCGACAGAGTGTTCGCGGAGATGGTCGCGGACGCGCAGTGGCGGGCAGCGGTGGAGGCCAGCGCGGCGACCAGGATGACCCCGGCGGACCTTCCGACCGCGAGACCCGGCGTGCAGCTTGCCCAGTTCTTGGCGGGGGTGGCCCCGGGCGACCTCGATGATGACGAGTTGGTCGAGGCCGTCGCCGCCTGGAAGAGGCTGAGCTCCTGGGCCGAAGCGAACGCGGCGTTCGCCGCCGGGGAGCTCGATGGCCGCGCGTCCATGCGACCCATCTGGCCCAGCACCGCAGGAAGCGTGGGCGTCCAGGGGACTGCCGGGGACGAGCTCATGATGCGCCTGGCGTGCTCGCGACGGAGCGCGCAGGAGCTGACGGACATGGGCCGCGTGTTCCGTGAACACATGGAGCTCACCGGACATGCTCTGGCGATCGGTGAGATCGACGTGGTGAAGGCCCGCAAGATCGTCAAGACCTTGCTCGATGAGCACCCGCTCACCGCATTCGACGTCCAGGAGCGGGTGCTGCCGCAGGCGGAGCACCGTTCCCCGGACCAGCTTGACGGCGATCTGCGGCGTGCGTTGATCGACATCGACCCTGCGGGTGCGGCCGAGCGCGCGCAGGCGGCCAAGAACGCTCGCCGGGTGTGCCGGCCCCGCCCCCGTGCTGACGGGATGGCCGGCATGTGGGCACTGCTGCCCGCGGCGACGGCCGTGAAGATCGATGCTGAGCTGGATGTGTCCGCCCGGGCCGCCCGCTCCGGTGGCGACGGCCGGACCATCGACCAGCTGCGCGCGGACCTGTTCGCCGACCTGCTGCTCGACGGGGCGGGTCCCGGCGGCGCACTTCTCGTGCCGCAGGTGTTCACCGAGGACGCACCTGCAGCGGGACGGGTCCCCTCGGGTGCTGACGGGGCGCTGTGCGCTGCGGACGCAGCACCTGACCAGGATGCAGCGCCCGACGTCTCTTCCCTTCTCGAGCGACGGCGCAGGCGTCGCAGACACGGGTCCCGGGTGATCGTGAATGTGACGGTGCCCTACGACGTGCTTGCCGGGGTCTCGGACCGGGGCGGTGAGCTGGAGGGCTTCGGAGCGATCTCCGCCGAGACGGCTCGGCTGATCGCCTCGGAGGCCACGTGGCGACGCATCCTCACCGATCCGGCCTCCGGAACGGTGCTCGACGTGGGCCGTACTCGGTACCGGCCACCGGCGGCCTTGGCAGACCACGTCCGGGCGCGTGACCGACGGTGTGCTCGGCCGGGGTGTTCGGCCGTGGCCCGCTCCTGCGACCTGGACCACACGATCGAGTTCACGCGGCAGAACGGCACCACCGCACACACGAACCTGGGACCGCTGTGTCCGCGTGACCACCAGATCAAGACCGACGGCGGCTTCACGGTCACCCAGCCCACGCCTGGCGTGTTCGTCTGGGAGACGCCCACCGGGCACGTGTACCGGGTGCGCCCGGGAAGTGGCCAGGCGTACGAGGTGTTGCGGACCGGCACGCTCGCCCCGGAGTCGACCTGGGACGAGCGTCAGGTGGCCCGGCGGCGGCGGTACGTCGATGAGCCCTTCGGTGGCCGCGAACCGGCTCTCGATCTCGACGAGATCTGGCCGGTGCCCGACGGCGGTCGGCGCGGGCCACCGTTGACTGCGGTACCGCTCCCGGACCCAGGCCAGACCTCGGACCCAGGCCAGACCTCGGACTCAGGCCAGACCTCGGACTCAGGCCAGACCTCGGAATCGTGCTCTGGTTCGGGGCCCGGCCCGGCCCCGGATCACAGTCCGGCGCTGGACCCGTGGGCGGACGAGCCGCCGTTCTGAGGCAGACGGCTGTGCTTGGTGCCGGATGCCCGTCGCCGGCGGGACTCAGTCATCGTCGGCGGCTGGGTTCCGTCGCCGACGGCGCGGTGGGGGAGGGGGCACCGGTTTGCCGATTGCGATTTCGGCTGCCGGGACGCGGACGTCTCCGCGGCGGGTGCGCAGGGTGACGCCGCTGTCGTCCCGGTCGAGGATCTCCCCAAGCAGGTCGGTGTAGACGTGCGTCTCGTCCACGATGCGGCGGCGGATCATCACGCGCTGACCCAGAGGCCATGCGAGCCACGGCATCGCGGCGGCATCGGCTGACGGCGCGGTGCTTGGTGTGGGATCCGAGCCCGCAGCGCCCGCCGGCGGTGCGCCGACCGGAGGTGTGCTGACCGGAGGTGTGCTGACCTCGTCGGCGGGGGACGGGGGCGTCGCGGGCATGGAGCCATCGTGCCACGAGGCGATTGCCGGGCTACGTCGGCTCACGCGGCTGTGCCCAGCAAACAGTGCTGTTCCCAGCAAACAGTGCTGTGTCCGGCCAACAGTGCTATGTCCGGCAAACACAGCCGTGCCCAGGAGACACAGCCGTGCCGGGCTTACGCCATCGGGACGCCGCTCAGCAGGAGCTCGCTCCGCTCGCGCGGATCCTTCCGGTCGTGCGCTCGTCGCTGCCTCGGGCCTGTCCCGGGAACCGGGCGTGTACCCCCGGAACCCGCTGGCCCCGCTGGCCCCGCTGGCACTGCGGCATCGGCCCAGTGCGGGCTGCGTCGCACCACATCGCCGACCACGGTCACGGCGGGCGGGCGCACGCCCGCAGCGGCTGCGCGATCGGCGATCGTGGCGAGGGTCCCCACGGTGGTGCGCTGTCCGGCCCTGAAGCCGTCCTCGACGACGGCCACGGGCGTACCCGGGTCGCGCCCGTCCGCGACCAGGCGCGCACACGTGCGTGCCAGCCCGCGCACGCCCATCAGGAGCACCAGCGTGTGGTCGCCGCCCGCAGGCACCCCGTCGAGGTCCTCGTGCCCGGTCAGCACCGAGAAAGCGCGCGCAACCCCGCGGTGCGTCACGGGGATCCCCGCCGCCGCCGGAACGGACACGGCGCTGGTCACCCCGGGAACCACCTCGACCGGCACCCCGGCCGCGCGGCACGCATCGAGCTCCTCGCCCCCGCGCCCGAACACATACGGGTCACCGCCCTTGAGGCGCACCACCCGCCGCCCCGCCAGCGCGTGCTGCACCAGCTGCGCCGAGATCTCCTCCTGCGGCACCGGGTGGTTGCCCGCGCTCTTGCCGACGTCCACGACCACGACGTCGTCGGCCAGCTCGTCCAGGACGGCGCGCGGCGCGAGCCGGTCCACCACCACCACGTCCGCCATGGCCAGCAGCCGCCGGGCGCGCACCGTCAGCAGGTCGGTCGACCCGGTCCCGCCGCCCACCAGCGCGACCGACCCCTGGGCCGCTCGGCCGGCGCTGCGCGAGTGGCGCAGCGGCAGGGCCCCGGTCTGCACCTGCAGGCTCCCCGCCTGCAGCTCGGCCGCCACCGCGTCCCGCAGCCGCTGCGCCCGGCGCGGGTCGCCGCCGGCGTTGACCGCCACCACCACGTCCTCGGTGCGCGCGACCGCCGGAACCCAGGCCATGGACCGGTGCGCGTCCGATGCGCGGACGCACCACACGCGCGCCTCCTCGGCGTCCGCGCACACCAGGGCGTCCACCGCCTCCTGGCCCGTTGCGGCATGGGCGATCCAGGCATCGTCGAGGTCGCCCGTCAGATAGTCCCGGCGCAGCCAGGTCAGCCGCCCGTCGGCCGCGTCGTCGGCCACGTCCTCGCACGCGAACGGGGCGACGACCACCACCTCCGCCCCCGCCTCGATGAGCCCGCGGGCGCGCCGCGCCGCCACGGGACCGCCGCCGACGACGACCGTGCGTCGTCCGGCCACCCGCAGGGACAGCGGGTAGAGCGGGTCGGGTCCGGTCATCGCAGCGCATCCTCGTCGGCGTCCTTCGCCCACTGGGCGAAGGTCTCGCCCTCGGCGTGGTCCGCCTCGTACCGGCGCACCACACGCTCGACGTAGTCGGTCAGCCCGTCTGCCGTCACCTTCAGGCCGCGCACGGTCCGCCCGAGCTCGGCGTCCGCGCGGTCCGGACTCGACAGTCCCCCACCCAGGTGCACCTGGAAGCCCGGGACCTGCTCGCCGTCGTCATTCGTGACGAGCTGGCCCTTGAGCCCGATGTCGGCCGTCTGGATGCGGGCACAGGAGTTGGGGCACCCGTTGATGTGCAGGCTGACCGGCGTCATCTCGCGAAGGTCGCCGAGCCGCTCCTCAAGCTCGGTGATCGCCCGGGTCGCGGTCTGCTTGGTCTCGACGATCGCGAGCTTGCAGTACTCGATTCCGGTGCACGCGATGGTCGATCGGCGGAACGGGCTGGGCCGCGCGTCCAGACCCAGCTCCGCAAGTCCCGCCACCACGTCCTCGACGCCGTCCGCCGGGACGTCCAGCACCAGCAGCTTCTGGTGCGGGGTGAGGCGGACCCGGTGCGATCCGTGTCGCTCGGCGAGGCCGGCGACTCCGGCGAGGATCGTGCCGGAGACGCGTCCGACATACGGCGCGCCGCCCACGTAGAACAGGCCGTCCTTCTGCTCGTGCACGCCCACGTGGTCGCCGGGCAGCGCGGGCTTGGGCGCCGCTGGGCCGTCCGGGAGCGCCTCGCCCAGGTACTCCTCCTCGAGGACCTGCCGGAAGCGCTGCGGCCCCCAGTCCGCCAGCAGGAACTTCAGCCGGGCCTTGTTCCGCAGCCGGCGGTAGCCGTAGTCGCGGAAGATCTGGATGACGCCGTGCCAGACGTCGGCCACCTGGTCCTCTCGCACGAACGCACCCAGCCGCTCGCCCAGGCGCGGGTTCGCGCTGAGCCCGCCGCCCACCCACACGTCGAAGCCGACGCCCAGCTCCGGGTGCTCGAGGGCCACGAACGCCACGTCGTTGATCTCGTGCACCACGTCCTGGCTCGGGTGCCCGGTGACCGCGGTCTTGAACTTGCGCGGCAGGTTCGCGAGCTCGGGGATGCCGACGTACCGGCGCGTGATCTCCTCGACCGCGGGTCGCACATCGATCAGCTCGTCCTTGGCGATGCCCGCGACGGGGCTGCCGAGCACCACGCGCGGCACGTCGCCGCACGCCTCGGTGGTCTGCAGGCCGACGGCCTCGAGCCTGCGCCAGATCTCCGGGGCGTCCTCGACCTCGATCCAGTGCAGCTGAATGTTCTGGCGGTCCGTGATATCCGCGGTGTTGCGGCCGAACTCGGTCGAGATGTCTGCGATCACCCGCAGCTGCTCGGTGGTCAGGCCACCGCCGTCGATGCGCACCCGCAGCATGAAGTAGCGGTCCTCGAGCTCATGCGGCTCGAGCTGCGCGGTGCGCCCGCCGTCGATGCCCGGCTTGCGCTGGGTGTACAGGCCCCACCAGCGGAACCGTCCGTGCAGATCGTCGTCGGTGATCGAGTCGAAGCCCTCGCGGGCGTACACCTGCTCGATGCGTTCGCGGACTGCGAGCCCGCCGTCCTCCTGCTTCCACGTCTCGTTGGCGTTCAGCGGCGCGGTGCCGTCGACCTTCCACTGTCCGTTCGGGCGCGCGGCGCGGGCGGGACGCCGGGCGTCGGGCGCCGGGCGCGCACCGGATGCGGGCCGTGCACCGGATGTGGGCCGTGCGCCGGATGCTGGCCGTGCGCCGGGGGTCGATGACATGCGAGGAACGTAGGCAGGCCGCCGGGGCGCGTCAACGGCATGGCGAAGTCGTCCGGATGCTGGAAGCGACGGCGGCTGGAAGCGACGGCTGCCGCGCGTGACCGTGTCTCGCCGCTCGGGAACGGGCGAACATCTGGGCTCGCGGGGACGTAGAGTGGTGCCCCAGTCCCACCCCGCCCCGAGAGGACCTCGCAGTGACGTACGTGATTGCCCAGCCATGCGTCGACGTCAAGGACAAGGCGTGTGTCGAGGAGTGTCCCGTCGACTGCATCTACGAGGGCAAGCGCTCGCTGTACATCCACCCGGACGAGTGCGTGGACTGCGGTGCCTGCGAGCCGGTGTGCCCGGTCGAGGCCATCTACTACGAGGATGACGTTCCGGAGGAGTGGAGCGACTACTACCGCGCCAACGTCGAGTTCTTCGACGATCTGGGCTCGCCCGGTGGCGCTGCCAAGATGGGCGAGATCGACAAGGACGACCCGATGATCGCCGCCCTGCCGCCGCAGGCTGAGTGAATGGGTCTGGCCTCCCTCGCGGGGATCGACTTCCCGTGGGACCTGCTCGCGCCCTCGGCGCAGCGCGCCCGGCAGCATCCTGACGGCATCGTCGACCTGTCCGTCGGGACCCCGGTCGACCCGACACCACAGGTGGTCCAGGAGGCGCTGCGGGGCGCCGCCGACGCCCCGGGCTATCCGGCGACCGCCGGCACCCCCGCGCTGCGCGAGGCGGTGGCGGACTGGTTCGCCCGCCGCCGCGGCGTGCGGATCGATCCCGACGGCGTGCTGCCGACGATCGGGTCCAAGGAGCTCGTCGCGCTCCTGCCCGCCCTGCTCGGCCTCGGCCCCGGGGACACCGTGGTCCACCCCGAGGTGGCCTACCCCACCTACGAGGTCGGCGCCCGCCTGGCGGGCGCCCAGACGCTGGCGACGGACGACACGGCGCAGTGGGCCGGACGCTCGGACGTGCGCCTGGTCTGGCTCAACAGCCCTTCCAACCCCACGGGCCGGGTGCTCGACGTCGCGGCGCAGCGGGCCGTCGTCGACGCGGCGCGCGAGATCGGGGCCGTCGTCGTCGGGGACGAGTGCTACGCCGAGCTCGCCTGGGAGCAGCCCTATGCGGACACCGGGGTGCCGAGCCTGCTGGACCCGCGCGTGGCACCGGACCCGACCGGCCTGCTGGTCACCTACTCGCTGTCCAAGCAGTCCTCGATGGCCGGGTACCGGGCCGCATTCGTCGCCGGGGACCCGGAGCTGGTCGCCCGACTGCTCGCCGTGCGCAAGCAGATGGGCATGATCGTCCCGGCGCCGGTGCAGGCCGCGATGGTGGCGGCGCTCACCGACGACGTCCACGTCACGCAGCAGCGCGAACGGTACGGCGCCCGCCGCGCCATCCTGACGGATGCTTTGACCGAGGCCGGGTACATCATCTCCGAGTCACAAGCGGGCCTTTACCTCTGGGTGCGCCCTCCCGGCGCCGGACAGGACTGCTGGACGACGGTGTCCGACCTCGCCGAGCTCGGCGTGCTCGTCGCGCCCGGATCCTTCTACGGGACCGCGGGCGCCGGACATGTGCGGGTGGCCCTGACCGCTACCGACGACGCCGTGCACCGGGCCGCTGCTCGCCTGCGCGGCGCCTGAGCAGGCGGCGGCACGGCGCGCCGGCGTGCGCCCATCGGTGTGACGCACGTCACGTCATTTCTCCCGACCTTGAGGTGTCTATGGATTCGCTTGACCCGCGAGGGAGCGGGTAGCGTCGTGCCGTGACGGTCGGCGCTGCCCGTTGGGGGCGCTCCGCCGCACCCCTGCCGGCAGGCAGCGCCACCACGCAGACCCCAGCCGGGCCGCCCCGAGGGCGTGCAGTCCCGAAGGAAGGAAGCACCATGACCGAGAGCTCGACACCCGTCGTCCTGACCGTGGGGGACGTGTCCCAGGAGCTGCCCGTCGTCCCCGCCTCCGAGGGCAACGACGGCATCGTCGTGTCCTCCCTGCTGTCCACGACGGGCACAGTGACCCTCGACCCGGGCTTCACCAACACGGCGTCGTGCACGTCCGAGATCACCTACATCGACGGCGACGCAGGGATCCTGCGCTACCGCGGGTACCCAATCGACCAGCTGGCGGAGAAGTCCACGTTCCTCGAGGTCGCCTACCTGCTGATCTACGGCGAGCTGCCCGATGCGAATGAGCTCGAGGCCTTCGTCACCCGCGTGAACCGGCACACCCTCGTACACGAGGACTTCCGCACGTTCATGGGCACCTTCCCGCGCACCTCGCACCCCATGTCGGTGCTCGCCTCAGCGATCAACGCGCTTGCGACGTTCTACCCCGAGTCCCTCGACCCGTTCGACGACGCGACGGTCGACCTGGCCACCGTGCTGCTGCTCGCCAAGACCCGCACGGTCACCTCCTACCTGCACCGCCGCGCCGTCGGCGAGCCGCTGCTCTACCCGGACTACTCGCGCGGCTACGTCGACGACTTCCTGCGGATGACCTTCGCCGTGCCCTACCAGCAGTACGACTCGGACCCCGTCGTCGTCGACGCCCTGGACAAGCTGCTGATCCTGCACGCCGACCACGAGCAGAACTGCTCCACCTCGACCGTGCGCATGGTGGGGTCCAGCCACGCGAACCTGTACGCCTCCGTGGCCGCCGGCGTGAACGCCCTGTCCGGGCCGCTGCACGGCGGCGCCAACGAGTCCGTCCTGACGATGCTCAGCCGCATCCAGGGCTCCGACGACACCGTCGACACGTTCATGACCAAGGTCAAGAACAAGGAGGACGGGGTCCGGCTCATGGGCTTCGGGCACCGGGTGTACAAGAACTACGACCCGCGTGCGGCCATCGTCAAGACCAGCGCCCACGCGGTGCTCGACGCCCTCGGCGTCGAGGACGAGACGCTCGACATTGCACTGCGTCTCGAGGAGATCGCGCTGAGCGACGACTACTTCGTGGAGCGCAAGCTCTACCCCAACGTCGACTTCTACACGGGCCTGATCTACCGCGCGATGGGCTTCTCCCCGCATATGTTCACCCCGCTGTTCGCCCTGGGGCGCATGCCTGGGTGGATTGCGCAGTGGCGCGAGATGATCAAGGACCCGGCCACCAAGATTGGCCGTCCGCGCCAGGTCTACACCGGCGCCACCGAGCGCGACTACGTGGCCGTCGCCGACCGCTAGTCCGCCGCGCCGACGTCGATCTGCACCGCCCCGGCGGGCAGCTGCTCGCCGGCGACGGCGGACCATGTGCCGGCCTCCCGCATCCAGCGCTGGTCCGCCACCGTCACCGTGCGCACGCCGTAGGCGTCCGCCTGGGTGACTGCCCACTGGGCCAGCACCCAGCCCAGGCGGTCCGGCGGGGTGTCGGCCAGCTCGCCGGGTCCGACGGCGACCTCGGCCGGACTGCCGTTCACGCGGTCGGCCAGGGCTGGGAAGTCGCGCAGGAGCCGCGCACGCAGGGCGTCGCCCTGGCCGGCGTCCGCCGCGCTGAGCGCCGGCAGTGTGCAGGTGATCGTCGCGGGGGAGTGGCCCGTCAGGCCTGATGCCCAGGCCCGGGCGCGCACCTCGTGCTGCGCGTAGGCGTCCGGGAACCCGGAGCGCTGGACCGCCTGCGCGGCCTGCGTCACCTCGAGCTCGAGATACCCCGGCACGTCGACGAGGCCGTCGTAGAACCGCCCGGTGGCATAGATGGGGTCCATGACCTGCTCCTCGGTGCCCCAGCCCTGGGAGGGGCGCTGCTGGAACAGCCCCAGCGAGTCGCGGTCGCCGTAGGCGATGTTGATCATGCGGGACTCCTGCAGCGCGGTTGCGATGGCAATCGTCACGGCACGCGCCGGTAGGCCGCGCTCGGTGGCCATGGCCGCGAAGAGCGCGGCGTTCTGCGCCTGCTCGGGGGACAGGTACCAGTCGGTGCCGTCGAGGTGCGCCGCGCAGCGCGCCGCCTGCGCCCGCTCGGGCACCAGGTTCCCCAGCAGCTGGACCACACCCCAGACCACGAGCCCGAGCACCGCCGCGACGACCACGACGGTCGTCAGGGCGCGCCGGACGGGACGCCGGCGCGCCCGGGCGCCCGGCATCTAGTTGGCGTGCAGATCGGCGTTCAGCGTGATCCCCGTGCCGCCGCGCTCGAGCACCTCGACCGCGCCGGTCAGGGAGTTGCGCCGGAACAGCAGGTTGTTGCGGCCCGCGAGGTCGCGGGCCTTGACGACCACCGGAGCACCCGAGGCGTCGTGCTGACCGACGACGATGGCCTTGGTCCCCGCGGTGACGTACAGCCCCGCCTCGATTACGCAATCGTCGCCCAGGGGGATGCCGAGGCCGGAGTTGGCGCCCAGCAGGGTCCGCTCGCCGATCGTGACGACCTGCGTCCCGCCGCCCGAGAGGGTGCCCATAATCGATGCGCCGC
>JBQGOU010000001.1:0-34932 GCA_052086865.1 Cellulomonadaceae bacterium | reverse complement strand
CCCGCCACCCCCAGCTGTCCAGCGCCCCGCGGCTGGCGCACGCCGCGCGGAATCCGCACGGCGGACCGCTCTGAACCGTCCACAGCGCGGAATCCGCGGCGGGGTCAGCCGGCGCGGGAACCGGCTCGCACGGCAGGCGCCTGAGCCCCGCGGCCTCCCCCGGTGGGAACGTCACCGCGGCGACCCGTCACGGCGCGCAGCGCCCACAGGATCGACACGAGGTCGACGCCCTCCTGGGTCCACGCTCCGGCCAGCGCCGGGAGGACGCCCCCGGCGGCCACGAGCATCAGCACGACGCTCAGCCCGATGCCGATCCCGATCGACTGCAGCGCGACGTGCACGGTCTCGCGGCCCACGCGGATCGCCCGTGCGGCGCACATGATGTCGTCCCGCAGCACGACCACGTCGGCGGACTCGCTGGCGGCCGTCGAACCACGTGCCCCCATCGCGATCCCGACGTCGGCTGCCGCAAGCACCGGTGCGTCGTTGACGCCGTCCCCGACCATGACCACGGGGCGGTCGGCGATCTGCCGGACCGCACGCACCTTGTCGGCCGGCAGGCACTCGGCGTGCACCTGGGTGATTCCGAGCTCGGCAGCAACATGCATGGCCGTCGGCCGCGCGTCACCGGTGAGCATGACCACGTGCTCGATGCCCTGGGCGCGCACGTCGAGGACCGTCGCCTTCGCGTCACCCCGCACCTCGTCGCGCAGCACGAGCGCGCCCGCATATGCGCCGTCGACGGCGACGTACACCCCGATCTCGCCGCTGGCGAGCGACACCGCCGGCACCGTCGCGCCTACGGCATCCGCGACATACTGGAGCTTGCCCACCACCACGGCGTGCCCCCCGACCTGGGCGCTGACCCCGCGCGCAGGAGTCTCCCGAGCGTCCGTGGCGGGGACGACGCCGATTCCCCGCTCGCGGACGGCAGTCAGGACAGCAGTGGCCAGGACGTGGGAGGACAGCGCCTCGACCGAGGCGGTCAGTCGCAGCAGCTCCTCGGCGGAGTGACCCCGGGGATGGACGGCGACGAGGGAGGGATGCCCTTGCGTCAAGGTGCCGGTCTTGTCGAACGCCACGGTGCGGGCCCGGCGCAGGGTTTCGAGGGTGTCACTGCTCTTGACGATGATGCCTTCACGGGCAGACCGGCTCATGCCGGCCATGAAGGCCACCGGCGCGGCGATGATCAGCGGACACGGTGTGGCGACCACCAGCACCTCCGCAAAACGTGTCGCCTCACCCGAGAGCCACCAGGCGAGGCCCGCGATGGTGAAGGCGACGACGGTGAAGGGCACGGCGAAGCGGTCCGCGAGGCGCACCACGCGGGACCTGGACCCGGCCGCCTCTCGCACGAGCGCGACGATCTGCTGGTACTGACTGTCCTTGGCGGAGCGTTTGGCCCGCAGCACCACGGTTGCTGTGCCGTTGACCGCACCGCTGAGCACCTCGCCCCCGGCGACGACGTCGACGGGGAGGCTCTCGCCGGTGAGCGAGGACTCGTCGAACTCGCCGCGCTCGCTGGTCAGGACACCGTCCACCGGAACCACCTCGCCGGCGAGTACCTGCACCTGATCGCCCGGCGCCACGTCGTCGATCGGCACGTCCTGCGCCGTGCCGTCCGCACGCAGGCGGTGCGCGACCTGCGGGGCGTGCCGCAACAATGCGGTCAGGTCCCGGCGGGCACGGTGGCCCGCATAGTCCTCGAGAGCCTCCCCGCCGGTGAGCATCAGGACGATCACCAGCGCCGCCCAGAACTGTCCGACGGCGACGGCGGCGCAGATCGCGGTGACCGCGAGGACGTCCACCCCGGCCTTGCCGTGCACGACGTCGCGCACCATCGCGACGAAGGACCGTACGGCGACGGCGACGGCGAACACGCCGAGCACCCACGGGACGGTCCCCGCCGCCGGAGTCAGCGACAGTGCGCCGGCGAGTGCGGCGACCACCAGCGTCGCGACGACGAGGGGGTACTGACGGGCGAGAGTGAACGGCACCTTCCGTGTATACCCCCTCCGCGCCGCGGCCGCCAGGAAGGCAGCCCTGCCTGAGCGCAGGTCCGGCCGAGGCAGTGGCCCTCGGGCGTTCAGGGTGCGGCCGGAACCGACGAGGAGCATGGTGGAGACGGCGCGACGACGTGCCCGCGGCCCAGGAGGACGCCATGCCCACCCCCAGCGTGACCGACTGTCCGGCCCCGGGACTCGGCGTGCCCCTGCCGGACGCGCCCGACCTGCGCCTGCCACGACCCGCTCCCCGCGGTCCCCTGAGCGAAGCGGTCCTGTCGGCACTTGCGCCGGACGGTCCACCGCTGCCGGCACCGGCCTCGGTCATCGACCATCTCGAGGACCAACACCGCGGCGGGGACCTGCCACACGACGAGGACGTCCAGCTCGCCCTGTTCTGCCTGCAGGAGCTGCACTACCGCGGGATCGAGGGCGTGGACGATGCCCGGGAGTGGGACCCCGCCGGCATTGCGCTGCGTCGTGCGCTCGAGGACGCCGTCGAGGCGGACCTGCGCACCCGGGTGCCGCAGGGGGACCTGCCAGCGGCCGCCGCGCCGGACGTGGCGCAGGCCCTGTTCACCCTCACCGCGGCGGACACCGGACCCAGCGTCGCCCGGTTCGCGGCGCGACGGGCCACGCTCACACAGCTGCGCGAGCTGATGGTGCACAAGTCGGTCTACCAGCTCAAGGAAGCCGACCCGCACACCTGGGCGGTGCCGCGGCTCGCGGGCCGGGCCAAGGCGGCGCTCGTCGAGATCCAGGCGGACGAGTACGGCGGCGGCAGACTCGCGTCGATGCACAGCGAGCTGTTCCGCACCGCGATGCGGGCCCTCGAGCTTGACGACGGCTATGGCCGGTACGTCGACCACGTCCCCGCGATCACGCTGGCGGCCTCGACGTTCATGTCGCTGTGCGGCCTGAACCGTCGGCTGCGCGGAGCGATCACCGGGCACCTCACGGCGTACGAGATGACGTCCTCGATCCCCCACCGGCTCTACGGGGACGGGCTACGCCGCCACGGCCTCGGCGAGGACGCGACACGCTACTTCGACGAGCACGTCGCGGCCGACGCCGTCCACGAGCAGATCGCCGGCCGCGACCTTGCCGGCGGCCTGGCCGAGGCCGAGCCGGCACTCGTTCCCGACATCATGTTCGGCGCGACCGCCTGCCTGTTCCTCGACGATCTCGCGGCCCGGGACCATCTCGAGGCCTGGGGCGCGGATCGCTCATCGCTGCGCCAGCCGCTGCCATGACGTCCCCGCCGGACGACGACGTGGAGATCACGCTGTGCCCCGACGGGCCGATCCTGGTCCGGGGCAGCGTCCACGTGCTCGCGGAGGACGGCACCGCGGTGGCGCGGCCGCGGCCGACCCTCGCGCTGTGCCGTTGCGGTGGGTCGGCGATCAAGCCGCACTGCGACGGCACGCACAAGGTCAACGGGTTCCGGTCCGACGACGGCCGCGCACCGGGCTGAGGGGAACAGCTAGGGCAGCGCGGGGGGCCGGTTCTCGAAGTAGGTGCGCAGGACGACGGTCGTGCGGCTGCGCACGCCTGCGACGGCGCGGATGCGGTGCAACAGATCCTCGATGTCGCTGGGGGCGGCCACCCGCACCAGCAGCAGATAGCTCGAGTCGCCCGCCACGGAGTAGCAGGCGGTGATCTCCTCAATCGAGGCGAGCTGCTCCGGGACGTCGTCCGGCGCCGCAGGGTCGAGCGGGGTGACCTCGACGAACGCCGTCGTCGGCAGTCCGACCTCCGGCAGGTCCAGCAGCGCCTGGTACCCGCGGATGGTCCCGGCACGCTCGAGCCGCTGGACACGCGCCTGCACGGCCGAGGTCGACAGCCCGGTCGCCTCGGCGAGCCGGGCCAGGGTGGCGCGGCCGTCGCCGGACAACGTCGCGAGGATGGTGCGATCGGTGGAGTCCACGGCGCCAGTCTAGGTGGGGTTCAGCGCGCGAGAACCAGGTCCGGAGCCAGGGCGGGGCGCGCCGTGGAGGCAAACCGGACCAGGCGCCGGACCGCTTCGGCCACCTGCTCCGTGGGGCCGGCGTAGGAGAGGCGCACGAAGCCGGAGCCTGCCTCGCCGAAGGCCTCGCCGGGGACGACGGCCACATGCTCGGACTCGAGCAGCCCGGCGGCGAACTCCTGCGACCCGAGCCCTGTGCCGCGCACGTCGAGGAAGGCGTAGAACGCCCCTTCGGGCGCGACGCAGGCCAGCGTCCGGCAGTCCGCGACCAGGTCGAGGACGACGTCCCGGCGCGCCTGGTAGCGGTCACGGACCCCCGCCACGTGGTCGAGCGGCCCGGACAGCGCCGCGGCCGCGGCGAACTGGGCCGGCGCGTTGTTGGAGGAGCTGACCAGCTCCGCGATGGCGCTCGTCGCCTCGATCAGGGCGGCCGGCGCCATGAGGTATCCGATGCGCCATCCGGTCATCGCGAAGGTCTTCGACATGCTCTCCACGACGACGGTGCGCTCGCGCATCCCCGGCACCGCGGCGATTGTGGGTGCTACGGGCAGTCCGGCCGAACCCAGGACGGCCCCGGCACGGCCGTAGACGAAGGCGTGGTAGACCTCGTCGGAGATCACCCACAGCCCGTGCGCCCGGCACAGCTCGGCCAGTCGCTCGAGCTCCGCCCGGGGCGTGACGGCACCGACCGGGTTGGCGGGCGAGTTGACGATCACCACCTTGGTCCGCGGGCTGACCGCCCGCGCCACGTCCGCAGGGTTGAGCCGCATCCCGTTCTCGGGCCGCAGCGGGACGTGCACAGGACGGCCGCCGGCCAGCAGCACCTGCGGGTCGTAGGAGGTGAAGGCCGGCGTGGGGATGATGACCTCGTCGCCCGGGTCGAGCAGCGCGCGCAGGGCGAGGTAGATGCCGAAGGTGGCCCCGGGCACCGCCTGGATCTCGGTCGCTTCGTCGTACGCCAGCCCCTTGACCGCCTGGGCGTAGTCGGCTGCCGCGGCGCGGAACGGCTCGACGCCGAGCACGTTGGTGTACCGCGTGTGCCCGGACTCGATGGCACGCAGCGCAGCGGCGGTGATGTGCTCAGGGATCTGCTCACCCGGCTCGCCGACCGCAAGGGACAGCACGTCCGGGAAGTCGTCGCAGCGGTCGAACACCTCGCGAATGCCGGATCGCGGGATCCGACGCGCGGACTCAGCCAGGCCTTCTGCCACTGCACACCTCCATCAAAGGAAATAATCCGGCGCACCAGCCCCTGTGATGGAGAACCGCCGGATGTGAGTATAGACGAGCAGCGGGGGTCAGTCCGCCGTCTGCGTGGCCTCCCCGGCCAGGGCGAGCCCGAGGAGGTTCGCGCGGGCAATGGCACGCTCGGCCTCCCCCGGCACGGTCGACGTCACGACGATGCCAAAGGCCATCCGCCAGGCCAGCAGCACGTCGTCAACGGCCAGGCAGGAGTCGACCACCCCGGCCGTGCGGGCGGCCGGCAGCGTCGCGCGAATCAGCTCTCGCAGCCGCGCACCGCCGTCGTAGTCGTCCGCCGTCCGCCGGGACTCGACCATCATCTCGACGAAGGCAGCCTCGCGGACCGTCTGCTCGAGAAGTAGCCGCCACAGCCGAGGGAAGGCCTGGGCGCCTCCCGAGGCCGCCGCCTCTTCCAGAGCCCTGAAGTTGTCTTCGAACACGTGGCGAGCGAGACCGATGCGATCGGGGAAATGGCGGTAGAGCACCCCTTGACCCACACCGGCCGCACGAGCGATGGCGCTCAGGGGGACTCGGTACCCATGTTCGGCAAAGAGCAGACGTGCGGCCTTGACGATCGCGGCGCGGTTCTGGGCCGCGGCGGCCGGTCCTCTGTTGACGCGGCCTCGAGTCATCGGCATGCTTGAATCCTAGATCCGGACATGGTTGTCCGGTAGAGCGAGGGAGCATTCATGACCGACACGAGTTCGTTCGAGCACACTGTCGACGTCGTCGTGGTGGGCAGTGGAGGCGCAGGCCTCGCCACCGCCCTGGGCGCCGTCGACGCAGGCCTGTCCGTCCTGATCGTCGAGTCCACCGACAAGTGGGGCGGGAGCACGGCGATGTCCGGCGGCGGCATGTGGCTGCCCGACAACCCCTTGATGCGACGCGACGGCGTCGGCGACTCGCGCGAGGAGGCGCTGACGTACCTGGAGGCGACGGTCGGCGATGTCGGCAGGGCCTCGGACCGTGCCCGCAAGGAGGCGTTCGTTGATGGGGTGGAGGACTTCGTCACCACCGCCGAGCGGCACGGTGCCGTCTTCGCCCGCGCCACCGACTACCCGGACTACTACCCCGAGCTGCCCGGCGGCAAGATCGGGCGCAGCATCGAGCTCAAGCCACTCGACTCCAAGGCCCTCGGGAACTGGTGGGACTCCTTGCGCGGCGCAGTGCCGCTGCCGGCGATGACCAACGACGTCTGGCTGCTGGGGCGAGCATGGTCGACCGTCTCCGGAATGGTTCGCGGCGCCCAGGTCCTCGGCCGCATCGCGGGCGGGGTGCTGACCGGCAAGCGGCTGGTCGGCATCGGCAACGCCTGGGCGGCCGCCTTCGGCAAGGCGGTGCTGATCGACGGCGCGGTCCCGCTCTGGCTCGAGTGCCCCCTCGAGGGCCTGGTGACCGAGGACGGCCGCGTCACGGGCGTCACGGTCGTCAAGGACGGCCGCCCGGTCACCATCGGCGCCCGTCGCGGCGTCATGCTCGCGGCCGGCGGATTCGACTGGAACCAGGAGTGGCGCCACCGCTACCAGAAGGTGACGGGCGAGTCGTCGGGCAACCCCGGCAACCTCGGCGTGCCGATCAAGATCGCCCAGGAAGCGGGCGCCGCACTCGAGCTGATGGACGATGCCTGGTGGGGCGGATCGATCGCAGCGGCCGAGGGGTTCTCCCCGTTGTTCATCGTGGGCGAGAGATCGATGCCGCACTCGATCATGGTCGACTCCGAGGGCAGGCGCTTCGCGAACGAGTCCGAGTCCTACGTGGACCTCGGGCACCACATGCTCGAGCACGACGGCGGCGATGGTCCGTACTGGCTGATCCTCGACGCCACCTACACGCGACGCTACTTCCGGACATTCGCCATGGACCCGCGGGTCACCAAGGCCCTGAAGGAACAGGGCATCTCCGTCAAGGCGCGCACCCTGGCCGAACTCGCGACGCGCATCGGAGTCGAGGGCCGCGTGCTGGCCGAGACCGTGCAGCGTTTCAACGGCTTCGCCCGCTCCGGTGTCGACGGGGACTTCGGCCGCGGCAACTCGGCCTACGACCGCTACTACGGGGACCCGACCGTCCATCCCAACCCCAACCTCGGCCTGGTCGCCAAGGGCCCGTTCACCGCCTACCGCGTAGTGCTGGGCGACCTGGGGACCAAAGGCGGCGTCGTCACCGACGGCGACGGGCGTGCGCTGCGCGAGGACGGTTCGGTGATCGAGGGCCTGTTCGCGGCCGGCAACTGCGCGGCGTCGGTGATGGGGCGCACCTACCCCGGTCCTGGCTCGACGATCGGACCGGCTGGCGTGTTCGGGCTGCGCGCCGCACGCTTCATGGCGAAGGAGCAGTAGCGCGCTCGCGCAGACCGCGCAGCATCCGCTGCGTCATCAGCCAGGATATCGGGATCGTCAGCTCGACGATCGGCACCGCCGCCGCCGTGCGGTACCCATAGCGTTCCCTGATCAGAAGCCGGGAACCGCCGCTCGGCGATGGGCGGACCACGAAGGCCCAGCTGAAGTCGAAGGGCATCGGCGGACCGGCGGTCTCGACCCCGTGCAGCACCACGGCACCGCCACCCTCGACGAGGACACCTTCGTCGAGGACCTCGACGCGCAGCGGTACGTTCTCGGCCAGGTGGACGTCATCGCCCTGCTCCGCCTGCCACTCGGGGTGCACGCGGTCCGCACTGTGCAGGTCGAGGCCCACCAGGTTCTCCAGCGCGTCGTAGGTGTAGAAGCCGCCGCGGCGGTACCCGAGCTGGCGCAGCCACGGCAGGACGGCGCTGGGCGGCGCGTCAATCGACACGGCGCGGGTGGCCGTCACGTTGGCACGGGGGACGAGGTCGTCGCCCGGCAGCACGGCACGGCCCTCGTCCGCCGTGGCGCCCCAGCGCAGCTGACGGCGACGCAGGACAACGGCTGTGCCCGCAACGGCCACGGCGGTCAGCAGTGCAGTGCGGATCGGGTGTGCGCTCATCTGCTCACCCCACCAGGTCGGGTGCGCCCTCACCAGGGTCCAAGGTCCGGCACCCGGGTCACCACATACGACGAAGGCCCCCACCATTGCGGCGCGTATCCGCTGGTCAGGGCCTTACGTGGGGTGCTCCTGGCTGGACCAAGTTCCAAACTCGCGCCGGCCTCTGAGATCGTTGATATCTCGGGCGAAGGCGGGGATTGCGCTGGTCCGCGAGTTGGGTGAGGTGGCCCCTGTTACGGACACTCGGGGGCTGGTTTCCTGTGCAGTTGAGAAAGCTCCAACTTCGTACACGCCCGAACTGATCGCCGCGCTCCGGGCTGATTACGAGTCGGGGATGTCCGCCCGGGAGATCGGCACTGCTCGTGGTCTTGACCGGTTGACGGTGTTGAAGCGGCTCCGGGCGGCGGGGGTGAAGATCCGGCGGCAGGGTCTTGAACCAGGACAGGTGGACACCGCTGCGGCGATGTACCTGGCGGGACAGACGCTCGCTCAGGTCGGCGCGCACTTCGGCGTCGCGCAGGGCACGATCGGCCGCTACTTGAAGGAGCGCGGTGTGACAATGCGCCCTCCGCTCGTGCCCGCGGTTTCTGCCTCCAGCCCGTCCGCTGGCTAGCGGCGTCCCGAGGTAGCTGAGCGGCTGGAAGCTCCCACAGGCTGCCCGCCACTGCTCCTAACCAGCGTGGCGCGCTCGGTCTTGCCCATCGAGGCTCGGTCTTGCCCATCGAGTGAAAGCCCGTCCCGATCTATCGCACTCCTTCATCCATCCGACGCCGTGTTGTCAGCGCAACCTGGGAGGATAAGAGGAACTTCGACCACGGGAGACGGATGGGCATCAAGGATCCCGCGCGGAAGACCTTGTGGTCCCGCGCGCATGACCAGTGCGCGTTTCCCGGCTGCTTGCAGGCTCTCACCATCACCGTGAGGACGGCGGGTGGCTCTTCGAGCGTCAAGGTCATCGGTGAGGAAGCCCATATTCGGGCACGAAGCGTAGGAGGCCCCCGCTACGATCCTGGCTTTGTCGATGTCGATGGATACGACAATCTCGTCTTGATGTGTCCGACGCATCACACGATGATCGACGCGAATCATGGTGCGGGGTACACGGTCGACGACTTGATCGCGATCAAGAGGCGCCACGAAAAGAACCAGGCCCGGAGGGCCGAACTCGAGGGAACGCTTCGCGCGTACTTGGGTGACCGATTCGCGGCTGAGGGATCAGTCCAGTTTCAGCAGGTTGACCTCTGCGGCCCGTCGGTGGACGCCATGTTCGTCGATGTGCCTGTCGGGTGTCGACGTGATGGATCTGCGTTGGCAACGTTGCTTGAGAGGATTGCCGCTTCTGCACCGGGCGATACGGACGGGCTTGAGCGCCAGTCAGGACTCGTGGTGACCGGCGCCGCGCAGGCCTTGCTTCATCCGGATTGGAAAGGTCATGCGGTCCTTGTGGGCGGGCCTGGGCAAGGGAAGTCCACCGTCTTGCAGTATGTGTGTCAGTTCCATCGCGCCGGGAGATTGGGAGAACAGGGCTACGCGGCCGGCCAGACCGATCTGGCCCGCATGAAAGCCGAGGCTCGGTTCCCAGTGCGGATCGAACTGCGCAAGTACGCGCAGTGGGCGTCCCAGCCGCCGCCCGGGCCCTCGTCGAAGAAGAAGCAGAAGCATCAGGCACCTCCCCGCTCCACCGATGGATGGCGGAGCCTTGAAGAGTATGTGATCGAGGACGTCGGTCGACACATCGGAGCCAACGATTTCACCGCCCGCGATCTGGCACTGCTGCTAGCCACCGAACCGGTGCTCCTCGCACTCGACGGACTGGACGAGGTCGCGAACCTCCACACACGGGCGCGTGTCGTCGAGGAGATCACACTGATGCGGGGGCGACTCAAAGCGGACGCTGCGGATCTCGTCATCCTCGTTGCGACGCGGCCTGGAACCTCGCTGCAGCCGCTGACCGCATCAAACGTGTTCCCGGTTCTTCATCTGCAGCGCCTCACACAGGGACTACGGCTCCAGTACCTCCAGAAGTGGTGCGACGTATCGGCCCTGTCCCAGGAGGCTGCGAGCAAACTACAGACAACTTTCATGGACAGCCAGCATGTGCCCCATGTCAACGAGCTTGCGTCGTATCCGATGCAACTCGCGATTCTGCTTCATCTCCTCTATCGCCGTCAGCTACTTCCGCAACAGCGGACGGAGCTCTACGAGGAGTACTTGAAGACCTTCCTTGACCGAGAGCAAGGCGAAGACAAAGAGCCTCTCCTCGCAGACCAGCGTCGAGTCGTGGAAGAGACGCATGCGTACCTCGGCTGGTACCTGCAAACCAAAGCGGAGGAAGGGCAAAGCGCCGGATCGATCAAACGCGACGAACTCCGAGATTTGCTTCGCACCTACCTTGCGGGACGCCCGCGCGAGCAAGAACTTGCAGACCAGCTCTACTCCGCAATCACGGATCGCGTGTTGTGCATGGTCGAGCGCGAGGACGCCTTCGAGTTTGAAGTGCAGTCTCTCCGCGAGTACTTCGCGGCGCTCCACATCTTTGACAACCTCACCCCTAAAGGCAACGGGAACTCAAGAGATGACGGGCTCAACGCACTGTTGGAGCGACCGTACTGGGCGAACGTCTGCAGGTTCTTCATCGGCAAACTAGCACGCGGCGAGGTTCGAGGATTGAAGGGGAACTTCCGTGAAGTCGAGAAACGCGTCACACCGCACCCGTTGGTTCGGGCGATGGCGGTGACGCTACTCAACGACCGCATCTACGACAGTCTGACATCCGTCGAGATGCGAGAGATTGTCGACTTCGCGCTCGATGGGCCGGGAATTGTTCTCGCAGAGGACGGGATCCTGGATCCGGCGGGGACGCCGCTTCGCCTCGGGGACGAAGCTGGACGCGCACAGGCAGTAGCTCATCTTCAAGACCGCCTGCCGGCCACACCCCGTGGTTCCGTCCGCGTACTCGTCGAGCAGTGCCTCCTGGCTCACGCAGTCGTCGATGACGACCTCACGGGTTGGTGGTGGGCGCGCTTCGCTCCGACCGACGAGTGGTTACTGACCGCTTCCCGTCTGCGCGTGCTCTCCAGACTCCCAGCCGATCGGATCGGTGACCTTCGAAGTGCCGTGAACGCAACGATGCACTCCCCGGAATGGTCCGCTGAGCTACTGCTCCATGGCGGTTATGACGGAACCGACGACGCGATAGCACGAGCGATCGTCGACAGCCTGAACCAGGGCTACGCGGAGGTTGCGGAGAGAGTCAGCGCCGAAAGTGATGTCGAAATACTCGTCTCCTGCGCCACAGATGTCCTCGCCGGGCCGTACGTCGCCACCCGTTCAATACCCGTTGTCAGCTCATCGACACGATCGACGCTCGCTGCTCGCGCGGCGCAGGGCAGTCGTTCGCTTCGGAACGGCTCCTCCGACCCGAACACGGACAACGATTGGCTTGAATACCTTGCCACGATCGCAGAGCTCTGGGGTGATGGGTGGCTGCTTCGACGGGCGGTATCAATGACCCCGGACGCGGTGGATCTTTCGCTGATGGCTCTACGATCTCAACACGATTCGCTGACTCGTGCAGCACAAGATGAAACAGGCTTTCGATCACACAAGACCGATGCTGCATGGTGGAACGAAATCCTGGGAACCACCACCGACCAGACGTCGTTGGCGCTCAAGATCATTGCGCTCCTCGAGTCCGCACGGACCAGCGTCATCATCGAACTCTCCTCGGCGTTCGACTCGGCGCTTACTCGCCTCGAGCCCAGAATGTTCCGTGCTGTTGAACGTGCAATGCAACGCGACGCGGCTGCGCACCGCATACGAACTCTCGACCTGAGCGAGGCGCTCCGGCTCCGACAGATCTCGCTTTCGGGCAGAGCTCTCTGGTTGGTTTGGATCGTCGGGTCGGACACAACCCGTGAGCGGATCCCGCCGCATCTCGAGCCAGAGATTCGGGACGTGTTCCTGGCCGGAACACACGACGGCCGATCTGTGGTGAGGGCAGCACAATCGACCAGGAAGCTCAAGCTGGACACGTTCGCAGACGCTCGCACCTCAATGCCTGTCGGAGGCTGGGCCGACCCTGCCCGACTCGTCGCCATGCCCATTAAGACCGCTCAGTCGATCCTAGATAGTCCGGGCGAGTGGCCTGCGGACCTCGTGCAGATCGCAGTCGACAAACTCGGCACACGATCGGCGACCCGAACCCGGCCGCTCGCGGAGATCGCAACCAGGAATCACTGGTTCGAGAGATAGCCAACTGGCTGCTCGAGGCGTCCGCTGCCACGGAGGGTTCTGTCTGCTCGTGCTTCCTGTATGCGGACGCGGGCGAGGAGGATCAGGCTCCACGGTCCGAAGAGCAAGAACTTCAGCCCGTTCCAGAGTGCCCAGAAGAAGACCAAGTAGAGCCATCTGCTCCAGCCTTGCTCGATGAGGCCGGTGCAGGTGGCGGCGATGAGTATGTAGACGACGCCGAGGAGCATCGCCGGGACACCCCACTTCAGCCCGGTTCTGGTGCGGAGCCGGTCGAGGAGGATGTTGGTGGGCATCCGGCGGCGCAGGAAGATGCGGGTTCGGATGCTGAGGTTCCAGAGGGTGATGAGCACGATAGCCTCACTTTCATACGCACAGTGCAAGTCGACATTGTCCGGCCGGTGCGTGTGTGGTGTGAGGCTCTCGATCGGCGAGAGGTGCTGCCATCCAGGTTGAGATTCGCTGGGGTGGCCCTTGGTTGAGTCCTGCCGTACCCGACACTTTACGCCGCTCGAGCTCGGGGAGGAAGAGGTCGTGGTGGGGGCCGGATTCAGGAGAGGCTGCGTCCCGTCGACCGCGAAGGCCCGCGGGCATCAGGAGCCTCCCGGTCCTGCATGACGAGGAACGCTGCACGTGCGCGCTCGTAATCGATCCTCTGCGCATCATCGTCGGGGACAGGCCCGAGGGGGCTCGTGGAGGTGATGCCCCATCGGTCCCGATACGCGACCACCGCACGCAATGCCGTCACTCGTGCATCCGGGTCGAGATCGTCGAGGCCTCTCATCCAAGGCTCGGGCCGTTCGATGGCCGTGGTGCTGAGGGCGTCGAGACGTTGCTGCATGAGCTGCTCCCGCTCCTGGAGTGCGTACCGCATGGCCGGGTCGGTGATGCCGGTCGCGCGCGGGATGAGGCCGGCGATCAGCGACACACGACGTGTTGAGGGCCGGTAGGTGGCGGCGACCTTCTGGATCCGGTAGCGCAGCAGCGATCCGAGATCCTCCACCCCGTCGAGGCCACCGGCGCGGGTGATGCGTGGGAGGAGGTTATTGATGTCGTGGCCGTCGGCTTCGAGGCGGCGGAGTTCGGTGGTGAGGATCCCGAACGACTCCGTCGCCACCAGTTCGTCGATCGCCGGTGGGGTGAGGCCGCCGTGTTCGAGGAGCGTGATCCACCGGTCCTGCTGGGCTTCTTGGGCGATGGTGTCGTACTCGGCAGCCAGCTGGGCCAGCGAGCCCCACATGTCCTGCTCCGCGGTGATGGTCTCGTGTGCGGACGGCTCGGCACCGACGTGCTGCAGGATGCCGTAGAGGATGCTCCGTGCGGTCATCTGCAAGTCATCCCGATGCTGGTGTTCTTCGAGGTGATGCTCGTCAGTCGCGATGTAGGCCCGGTTGGATTCCCGTCCGCGGGTCATCGCAACATACAGGGATTCCCGGGTCATCTCCGGGGAGTGAACGATCGCGTGCGCGGTGTCGACGGTGGAGCCCTGGGCACGGTGGGCGGTGATCGCGTATCCCAGCTCCACGTTCCCGGCAACGTATGCAGCGGGCAACGTGATTGCGGTCCGCAACTTCGAATGGGCGCGGCGTACGGTGAGGGATCCGTCGTCGTGAGCTTGGGTGACGGTCCACCGGTCGCCGTTCTTCACCCACCCGCGGCCCAGCGCGAGACGTCGGTCGTTCTTGCGGGTGATGACCAGGTCGCCACGAGAAGCCTCGTTTCCGTCATGGAGTCGCACGCCGTCGAGGGCGACGTCGCCTGCGAGGATCCGTTCGGTGCGGGCGCGGGTGTTGAGTTCGGAGACGGTGTCGAGGGTCTCGGCGATCAATACCGACGCTTTCCCCGCAGCCTGGTCGGCACGCCACCCCTGATAGGCCTGCTCGAGGATGTCCTCGTACTGGCCGGGGGTGATGCGATCGTGGTTGAGGTAGGTGTCGATGACATCGGTGTCGCCGATGCGCAGGCCGAGGGAGGCGTGTTTCTCCCAGTCGTTGCGGAACCGCCTCACATCCGTCAGCTCCGGGGCATCAGTCCGGTCTCGGACGAGCATCCCGAACGCCCCACCTGCATCCACGGCGCCGAGCTGCGCCCAGTCACCAACGAGCAGCACCTTCGCGCCGGCATCGGCGGCGTGGGTGGTGATGGTGTCGAGGGCGAGGGTTCCGGCGAGGGAGGCTTCGTCGATGATGACGAGCTGCCCGGGTGTGAGGTTCCAGGTGCCGTTGCGGTGTTCGTGGAGCCACTTCGCCGTGTTCTCCGTCGAGATCCCCAAATCCCCGGCAAGGACATCGGCGGCAGCCGCAGACGGCGCGAGACCGACCACAGACCCTGCACCGTAGTGTTTCTCCCACGCGCGCCGCAGCGCGGACATCGTCGTCGTCTTCCCCGTCCCCGCGGGGCCGACCAACACGTCGAGCGTGCGGGCGGAGACGCCGATCTTCGCGATCGCCCGCTCCTGATCCGCCGACAGTACATGCCCGTCTCGGTTCTTCGTCCGCGCCGCCTGCTCGACCCACGCGAGTGGCACCGTTGGTGCATTCCTGTCGTTCGAAGCGGCCAGGAGACGGTCCTCCGCGGCGAGGACCTGTTCGGAGGAGAACACGGTCGCGGCCTTCGGACGGAACACGCTGGACCCATCCGGGCGACGGAACGTCTCCGGGCTCGACGCCAGCTCCGGCGGGGTCAACCGCAGCGACACGCGTTCTGCCGCGTCGACGATCTGCTGAGTGATGTGGTCGCGGTCAGTCGCAAACGCGAACCGGAGTCCCATCGTCTGGCGGACAACCTCGGCATGAAGGTTCCATCGTTTCCACGTCGCCCGCCGATCACTCACCCGCGCCACCACCACTTCGGCAACCTGTTCGAGATCACCGAGCGGGATGTCGTCTGCGCGCAGCAACGGCTCCCCGGCACTCCCAGCCAGGAGCGTTGTGGCCCACGTCGGCGCATCCTCCCCAAGAACCTGAGTCGCGCGTTGCCGCCACCCGGTCGTGAGGTCGCCCAGCGAATGGTGCTGCTTTGGAGGCCGCGTCTCCAACGTGGCCTGTTGCCGGAACTGCCACAACAACTTCGGCGACGGCTGCCTCGCATGCCTAGCCACGTAGTCGGCGACGAGGCGGTCCTTGACCTGCTCGATATCGCGAGTGCGGGAAGAGAACTCGTCCATCAGCTCCTGCGGAACCCCGGCGATCTCCCACGCCGTCGACCGCCCCGCACCACGCTCGCGCGCTTCCCATGCGACTCCGAGCGTCTGGGCGAGGTGGTCGGAGAGAACCGCGTTGTAATGCTCCGACAGTCCCGTCACTGCCGCATGGATCGCACGGGAATCGAGAGTCCGCCACTTCCCGTCAAGGACGGCCTGGACACGGTTCGCGACCACCACATGCGTGTGCAGTTGCGGATCAGACGCACGCGAGTCGTAGTGATCGTAGGCGGCCGCGATCACACCCCGTACCTCGACCTGCGCGACCGCGCCCCGCGGCCCCTTCGTACCGACACGCGTCATCGCAACATCACGCTCCAACAGGTCGATCACATCCTGGATCGCCGCGTGATGCGCCTGAGCGATCAACGCCTGCGTCCCACCGTCAGCGACCGCCCAGAGCGTGGAGACGGACTTCGGCACCGAAAAGGTCAGATCGAACCCGGCCACCGGAGCACCAGTCGGCTTCGCCGCTTCCTCGGCCTCGATCAGCGCAGTCTGGGCCGCACGTTCCTCGTCGGCGAGAGTGTCGGGGAGATTCGCGACGCGACGCGCGATCCGTTCCGATGCGGTCGCGAACTTCCGGTACGGCCGCCCCAACTGCTCACCACTGTTCGGATCCTGCCCGTGCCCCATCAATCGCCGCAACTGCTCCTCACTCACGGCAGCGCCTGCGACTGCGCCGCCTGAGAGATCGATGAGCCCGGATCCTGCCCAGGTGCCCGGCGGTGTTCCCGACTCGAGGTAGTACCTAGTCAGCGTAGAAGCAGCGTCACGATCGCCGTCGCCAATAACGACAGAGTTCAAGAGGTACCGGTATCCGTCACCGGCCGTCATCACCCTGATCGACACCGTCACACCCCTCAGGTACGCGACGACTCTTCCGCTGACTACGCCGAAGACGGCGGTGTCCCTTGCGACGCATGCCGCACAGAGTTTCATGCCGACAGCGCTCTTCGGAGAAGCGACGGCATGCGCCTGGTCCATAACCGCGAGCAGGGGTGGCACCCGCTGCATGCTGCTTGGTTGTGATTTCACCTCCGCGGGTAGCCCTGCGTGCTGTCTTGTTCGTGAGCGGAGGAGACGAGTAGCGGCGTGGGCGATCTTCACCTGCTCCGGAACTCTCCGGTGTGATGGACAGCTCGCGGCCGTTGAGCGCGTTCCGTGTCAGCGCACCGTGACATGAGCATGGAATGGCCGCAGCCGTCTGGACCGCACGACACGCTTATGAGATGCGCCTATAGTAATAGTGATAATCGTTCTCGATAGTGCGGAGCTGAGTAATGAAGGCTGTTCGGTTAAGGGTGGTCGCGGCTGCGGTGGGCGCGGGAGTAGCAGGTTCACTGCTTTCGTCGTGTGCGGTCGCGCCTGAGTCGGAGAAGTTGTCCAACGACACCTACAGCGTCGCCCATGAGGCGGGGGCGACGACGGACGTGCCGGTGCATCCACAGAGGATTGTGGTGCTCGACGAGTACGCGGCATTGAACATGCTGGACGTCGGTGTGGTTCCGGATGTCGTCTTTGGTGGGCTCAGCAGCGAGGTGGGTGCCGTCGTTCTCAAGGAGGAGGGGGTGAACCTCATTGCGGCGCCGACGATGATCCTCGAGCCGGACTTCGAGGCTGTCGCTGCGCAGGAACCTGACTTGATCGTCCTGACCGATCCAGGAGAGTCGATCGCGGAGAGTTATCCGAGCTTCAGCGAGATTGCGCCGACGATCGTACTGCCATACGAGAAGCCGTGGCAGGAGATGCTGCAGGTCGTCGGTGAGACGTTCCATCGTGAGGCGGAGGCGGAGGTGACCCGCGCTGCGTTGCAGCAACGCCTCGATGACGTGCTGGCGATCCCCGGCACCCGTGGAAGCATGGCCGTTCTCGCCGCTTTCCAGGACTTCTATTACTCCCCGGTCATCACCAATCCTCTCTCGGTGACACTGCAGCAGGTTGGCTTCACGCGACCGCCGGTCGAGGGAGAGGCGGAAGCCTCGGGTTTCTCCACTTCCACTGTGCCGTGGAGCCCGGAGGAACTGCCGGAGCACGAGGCTGATGCGGTAGTGGTGCTTTCTGGCTCTGTGTACAACGCTGAGGCCGTTCAGGCGCTGCCGACCTTCAACTCGCTCACGGCAGTCAGGGAAGGGAGAGCGTATGTAGCCAATGGCGAGCTGTGGTCCGGAAACTTCGCGTTGGGCACATGGTGGCTACTGGATGATCTCGAGACGATCCTCGCTGGAGAGACGGGTCTGGGAACTATCGATGACGCCGTCGATCGCTGGCGCGCGCTCCGAGCCGCGATTGGGTGATCCGCCCGGCTAGCGACATGCAGAGATCGAATGTTAGGTAAGGTAGGCCTAAGCTATTTCGATATGCGCGACTCATAAGTCGGCTTCTCAGAAGGGTTCCACAGCATCATGCGCCTCCGTTCACCACAGCTCCTCGCTGCCGCCGGCCTCTCAGCCCTCCTCCTCGCGGGCTGTTCAGCCGGCCCCGACTCCTCGGAGACCGCCGAGCCCTCCGCCGACACCTATTCGGTCACCCACGAGGCGGGCACGACGGAGAACGTCCCTGTCGACCCGAAGAAGATCGTGGTGCTCGATGAATATGCGGCGCTGAACATGATGGAGATCGGTGTGGTTCCGGACGTCGTGTTCGGTGGGCTCAGCAGTGAGGTGGGCGCGGTCATCCTCGAAGAGGAGGGCGTCGAGCTCATCGCTGCGCCGACGATGATCCTGGAGCCGGACTTCGAGGCGATCGCCGCCGAGGAGCCCGATCTCATCGTGCTCACGACCCCGGGTGCGACGATCGAGGAGACCTACCCGAGCTTCAGCGAGATCGCCCCGACGATCGTGCTGCCCTACGAGAAGCCGTGGCAGGAGATGCTCGAGCTCACCGGGCAGGCGTTCCAGCGCGAGGAGCAGGCGGATGCCGTCGCCACCGCGCTGCAGAAGAAGCTCGATGCCGTGACCGCCGAAGCAGGCAGCGATGCCGGCTCGATCTCCGTGCTCGGGTCGTTCCAGGACATCTACTACTCCCCGGCGATGATCAACCCGATGTCGCTCACCCTCGAAGCCGTCGGGTTCACGCGCCCACAGGTCGAGGTCGATGGTGTTCCCTCAGGTGCGTCGACGACCGCTGTGATGTTCTCGGCGGAGGAACTGCCCGAGCATGACGCCGACACGGTCGTGCTGATGGACGGCTCGATCTACAACGCCGCTGCCGTCCAGGCGCTGCCGACCTTCTCGACGCTCTCCGCGGCACAGAACGATCGCGTGTTCCTCGCCAATGGCGAGCTGTGGTCGGCGAACTTCGCTCTCGGCACGTGGTGGGTGCTGGACGACATCGAGACCATCCTCACGAGCGGTACTTCTGCACCCCTGGGCAGCATCGACGACGCCATCGAGCGGTGGGACGCCCTGCAGGCCGCGATCGGCTCCTGAGCCGGGCCACGATGTCGCCCGGCGCACTCGCGCCTGGCGACATCATCGCCTTGCCCGAGACCACCCGACCCGAGGAGATGATGTGCGACGACCGTTGACCGTGGCCGCTACGGCGCTGATCGTCGTCCTGCTCGCCGGGGCGAGTCTGTGCATCGGTGCCGGGAAGGCCGGCCCTGCCGATGTGCTGCCTGCGCTGCTCGCCTTCGACGGTTCCGCGTCGCACGTCATCGTCGCAGAGCTGCGCCTGCCGCGCACCCTGGTGGCGATCCTCGCCGGCTGCGCGTTCGGCGTCGCCGGCTGCATCGCGCAGGCCGTCACCCGCAACCCCCTCGGCGACCCCGGAGTGCTCGGTGTGAACGCCGGGGCGGCCTTCGCGGTCGCCGTCGCCATCACGGTCGCCGGGACCGCGGCGCCTGCGAGCTTCGTATGGTGGGCGCTGCTCGGCGCGGGAGTCCTGATGACGACCGTGTTCCTCATCGGCACGGCCGGAGCACAGGGCACCGCCGTGGTGCGGCTCACCCTCACGGGTGTCGCCCTGGGCGCAGTGCTCAGCGGAGCCACGACTGCTCTGACCATCGTGTTCCCGACGGCCTTCGCGCGGCTGCGGGACTGGAACACCGGATCCATCGCCACCACCGATCTCTCCGTGGTGACGGTCACCGCGCCGCTTGTCGCGGCCGGACTCCTCGTCGCACTCCTCTCGCTGCGAGGGCTGGGGATGCTCTCGTCCGGCGATACGACAGCGGTCTCTCTCGGTGTGAATGTCCGCCGCACGAACGCTCTCGCGATCCTCGCCGTCGCTGTGCTCGCCGGCGCCGCGACGGCCGCGGCGGGCCCGATCCTCTTCTTCGGACTTGTTGTCGCGCATATTGCGCGTCGGCTCGTCGGCCCCTCACTCGGCGGGAGCGTCGCCGGCGCCATCGTGATCGGCCCGGCCATCTTCCTCGCCGCCGACATTCTCGCCCGCGTCGTCCTGCCGTCAGGGGAAGTCCCGGTGGGCCTCGTGACCGCGGCGATCGGCGCACCGTTGCTCATCGTGCTTGCGCGCCGGATGATCGGGGCCCCGCGATGATCACCCGACGCTCTGCGCAGTGGGTCTTACCCATCATGATCGCCACGCTCGTGATCCTGTTCCTCGCCGCGCTCTCCCTCGGCGATGTGCAGGTCACCATGGCCGACATGATCGCCGTCCTCACCGGCCAGGAGACCGGCCTCAAACGACTCGTGCTCGTGAGCTGGCGACTCCCGCAAACCCTGTGCGCGATCATCATCGGTGCAGCGCTCGCCCTCGCCGGCGCGATCTTCCAGACGCTGACGCGCAACCCGCTCGGAAGCCCAGACGTCATCGGCTTCTCCACCGGCGCCTACACGGGGGCGCTGATGTCGCTGCTGTTCTTCGGCGGCGGATACGCTGCTCTCGCGGCCGGCGCGGTCGGGGGCGGCCTGATCACCGCGATCATCGTCACCCTGCTCGCCTACCGAGGTGGGCTCGATGGATTCCGCCTCGTGATCGTCGGCATCGGGATCAGCGCTCTGCTCACCTCGCTCAACGGCTACCTTCTGCTCACCGCCCGAGTGGAAGTCGCCCGTGCCGCCAGTGTCTGGGGCATCGGCTCGCTCAGCGGCCTGCGATGGGAGCAGGCAGCGCCGACCGCAGTGCTGCTCATCGTTGCGATAGCCGCAGTGCTGCCGATGACCCGGTCGATGCACCAGTTCGAGCTCGGTGACACTCTCGCCATCGGCACAGGAGTCGCGCTCGAACGCCTGCGGTGGGGCATGGTCCTCGGTGGGGTCGTGCTCGTGGCCCTGGCCACCGCGGTGACCGGGCCCATCGCCTTCGTCGCCCTCGCCGCACCGCAGATCGCCCGCCGGATCACCGGCGCGGGGCAGACCCGGCCGCTGACCGTGATGCTCACGGGGTCGGTCGTGCTGCTGGCCTCGGACCTCATCGCAATGCATGCCATCCCCGGCATTCAACTGCCTGTCGGCGTGCTCACGGTCTGCGTCGGCGGTGTCTACCTCGTATGGCTGCTGATCTCGGAAACCAGGAAGAAAGCATGAATGATCCCGCCCCACTGATCGCCGAACGAGTGACACTCGGCTATGGCGGACGCCCGATCATCGAGGACCTCGATCTGGAGATCCCCGCAGGCTCCGTCACCGTGCTCATCGGTCCCAACGGCTGCGGCAAGTCGACTCTGCTGGGCGGGCTCGCACGCGTGCTCCGACCGAGTTCAGGACGTGTGCTCCTCGATGGCACGGACCTCCAGGAGTGGCCCACGAAACAAGCCGCGCAGCGTCTCGCAGTGCTGCCGCAACAACCCTTGCTGCCGGACGGGATCACCGTCCGCGATCTCGTGCGCCGGGGCCGCCATCCGCACCGCGGCACCTTCCAGCGTTGGAGTGGCGAGGACGATGAGAGGGTTGCCCTCGCCTTGGCCGAGACGAGCCTCACCGAGGCGGCCGACCACCCCGTGGGCTCACTCTCCGGCGGGCAGCGCCAGCGCGCGTTCATCGCGATGGTGCTCGCCCAGGACACCCCCCTCATGCTGCTCGACGAACCCACGACCTTCCTCGACATCGCCCATCAGTACGAACTCCTCGAACTCTGCCGACGACTCAACCGCGACACCGGACGCACCCTCGTGCTCGTACTCCACGACCTCAACCAGGCCGCCCGATACGCTACCCACATCGTCGCCCTCGACCAGGGGCGGATCGCCGCCCAGGGCACCCCCGACACGGTGCTCACCACTGAGACGGTGCAGAACGCCTTCGGCCTCGACGCGCTCATCGTGCCCGACCCGGTCACGGGCACGCCGATGGTCGTCCCGCGCGTGGGAGGAGACGAACGATGAACGCGACGCAACAGCCCCGCCTCCGACCACAGCCCGCGGAGGTCGCACAGCTGATCCGCCCCGTCCGCTGGCGCGTCCGAGCCGCCATCGCGCTCACGGCGCTCTCCTGCGCGTGCACCACCGCTGGCCTCCTCGCCGTCGCAGGACTCGCCGATGCCCTGCTCGTCACGTCGGCTGCGCCGTGGGGATGGCTCGTGGGCATCGCGCTGGGACTGCTCGGCGGGGTCGCTCTGTGAATCCTCGCCGATGTGCTCACCCATCAGGCGGACGCCGACCTCGCCCACGGCATCCGCCACCGCCTCGCCGACGCGCTGGAGCGCGCACCCTTCTCGTGGTTCCAGGATCACCCCGCGGGCGGCATCCGCACAGTGGTCGCCGACGACGTCACGAAGATGCACCATCTCGTCGCGCACTCCTACACCGACCTCACCGCAGCGATCGCTGCTCCCGGATTCGCCGCCGCAGCGATCGCTGTCATCGACGTTCGGCTCTTGCTGGTGCTGGCGGTTCCCGTCGTAGCGGCCGTGCTCCTCGGGCGGCGTATGTCGGCCGTCAACGCCGAGAAGATGCCAGGCTACGGTGCGGCAACCGCGGCGCTCGGCATCGAGATCACCGAGTTCCTCGACACCGTGCCGCTGCTGCGCTCCTTCGGCCGCGCCGGAGCGCTCACCACCCGCCTGCGGCGAGCTGACACCCGGTTCGTCGACTACTTCCTCAGCTGGGCCAAGCCACTCATCCGACCCGAGACGCTGCAGGCGCAACTCGTCTCCCCGGTCACTCTCCTGGCCATCGTGATCGGCTCCGGCACGGCATTCGTCGCCGCGGGCTGGACCTCGCCGCTCGCGCTCATCCCCGTCGCCCTCCTCGGCCTCTCCGTCTCCCAGCCGCTGACCGCCATCGCCGACAACTCCCGCTCCCTGCAGATGGCTCGCGGGTCCGCCAAGGCCATCCAAGACATCCTCGACACTCCCAGCGAGCAAGCGCGGGGCACAGAGCCCTTTCCTCAGGTCGCAGACATCACGCTGGACGACGTGAGCTACGAACGTGACGGCACCCCGATCCTCGATCACATCACGCTACGCATCGCTCAGGGTGCCCAAGTCGCGATCGTCGGCCCCAGCGGTGCGGGCAAGACCACGCTGGCCCGGATCATCGTCGGACTGATCGCCCCCTCCTCAGGGTCCGTGCACATCGGAGATGTCCCGCTCTCGGCCATCGATCGGGATGCACGACGCTCTACGATCGGCTACCTCGGTCAGCACAGCCACCTGCTGCGGGCAAGCATCGCCGAGAACATCGCACTCACCTCCGATCCCGACCCGGAGCTGATCGCCGCCGCACTGCGTACGGCCTCAGCAGAGGAGTTCGTTCAGGCTCTGCCACGCGCCGCCGAAACCGTAGCCGGTGAGGAGCACACCTTCTCCGGCGGACAGCAGCAACGACTGGCCATCGCCCGGGTGGCCTACCTGCCACCCCGCGTCCTCGTACTGGACGAGCCCACCGCCCGTGTGGACGTCGAGACCGAACATGACGTGCAGCGCGGGCTCGCCTCGCTGCTCGCTGCAGCACCCGGGACCACCACGGTCGTCGTCTCCCACCGCCTCGAGACCATCGCGGATGCCGACAGCATCATCGTGCTCGACTCCGGCAGCATCGTGCAGCAGGGCACGCACGAGCAGCTCCTCGCCCAGACGGGGCCCTACCGCAGGCTCTGGAACGCCCAGCTCATGCGACCAGAAGACCCCGCCGAAGGGAAACAGTGATGATCACCATCGTCCGCCGCTTCCGCAGACTCCTCGGGGCGGACCGCGCCTCACTCATGACGCGCTACCTCGTCGCCTCGCTGCTCACCGCGATCGGCACCGGCATCGCCACGGTCGTCGGAGCCGTTGCGCTGTCCGCTCTGTTCCACGGCGACATCAGCGCGGCAAGCATGGCGGCGGTCTTCTGCGCCCTGCTCGCCATCATCGCGGGGCTGATGAGCTACGCCTCAACGCTACGGGGATTCGACGTCTCCCTCGATCTGCTGGGCACCCTCCGCCCCCGTATCGCGGAACACCTCGCCATGCTTCCGCCCGGCTGGTTCACCGCCGTCCATCGCGGGCACGCATCCTCCGTGCTCAACCGAGGATCGATCGCCGTCCTCGGCCTGCCCAATCACCAGCTCACCCCGCTCATCCGTGCGATCGTCGTGCCGGTGACGGTGATCGCCGGGACCGCGATCCTTGATCCGCTCGTCGCTGTCGTCACCGTGCCGAGCATTCTCCTCGCCCTCGCGGCGATGCTCTTGGCCCACCGTGTCGGAACGCGGCGCGACCGCGACGTGCATCGCAGCGAAGCCGAGCTCTCCGACCGCATCGTCGAATTCGCTCAAGGGCAGGAGACGCTGCGCACCGGTCGGCCGGGATCCATCGGCAGAGACCGACTGGACGCGGCGTTCGACCGTCATCGTCGCGCTGAGCGCGCCCAGGTGCTCAGCGTCATCCCCGCAATCGCCTCGACCCATTCCATCGTGCAACTCGCCTTCCTCCTGGTGCTCCTCGTCGTCGCCGGGTCGGCAGCATCCGGAGGCCTACCCGCCGATCGAGGAGCAACCGCCCTCGCCGCGCTGGTCGCCGCGTTCCTCGCGCTGCGCCCCCTCGGTGAGGCGGGAACCTACGGAGCGGCGATCCGGATGGCGACCGCGCATCTCGACGAGATCGACGCACTCCTGTCGGAGCCGCCGCTCCCCGTCGACGCGCCCGCGGAAAACGCCGCACCGTCGGCGCTCCTCACCGCGGTCGGCGTGAGCGCCGCCTACGGCACGACGACGGTGCTCGATGATGTGACGCTCCAGGTCGAGGAGGGCTCCCTGACCGCTGTCGTCGGCCGCTCCGGAAGCGGCAAGAGCACGCTCGCCGCTCTGCTCTCCCGCCAGCTCGATCCCACAGCCGGCACCATCCGCGTCGTCGGCCTCGACGTGCGAGGGATGGACGCCGAGCAGGTCGGGTCCCATATCGCCCTCGTCACCCAGGCGAGCGCGGTCTTCGCGGGCACGCTGCGGGAGAATGTCGCGATCGGCCGGCGCACGGCCAGCGATGGCGAACTCGACGACATCGCCGAGAAGACGGGGCTGACAACACTTCTCGACACATTGCCGGACCGTTGGGACACCGCCGTCGGTGCCGGCGGGCGACAGCTCTCCGGCGGCGAGCGGCAACGAGTCGCCCTCGCGCGTGCGCTCCTCGCTCCCGCGCCGATCCTCATCCTCGACGAACCCACGAGTGCCCTGGACCCCGAGACAGAAGCCCTCGTGCTGCGCAGCCTGCTGACGCTCCGAAGAGAACGGACCATCCTCCTCATCACCCACCGGCTCGCGCCCATCGTGGCCGCCGACCGCATCATCGTCATGGACCGAGGCCGCATCGTGGAGCAAGGCACCCACGACGAGCTCCGCGCGCACAACGGCACCTACGCTGCCTTCTGGCGACTCCGCAACCAGAGCGAAGGCTGGCGAATATCGAAGTCTGCGAATGTGATGGACTGAATCCATGCCCACCGCACCCAGACGGCCCAAAGGCGGGCCGTTGATCGGCCGACCGCCGAAGATCACCCGCGATGACGTCCTCACCGCGGTGCTCGACATCGGCTTCGCCGACGTGACCGTACCACTCGTCGCCGAACGCCTCGATGTCACCCCCGCAACGGTCTACCGCCATGTGCCCGATCGCGCAACGATGCTCTCCCTGGCCTGGGACCGCGTCGTCGACGACATTCCCTGGCCCACGGTCGCGGGCGACTGGCGCGCTGTGCTCCTCGCCTACGCCGAATGCCTGTGGGATGCCCTCGCCGAACATCCCGGCGTCGTGACCGCACTCTCTTCCGGACTCATGCCCGAACGCACCATGGACATCCTTCTCGCCCTCGCCGCACACCTCGAACGGGAGGGTTTCGCAATGCCCGACGCCATGCTCGTCATCGACACCGTCATCGACACCGTCATAGATCACCGGCTCGGGCTGGAGAAACTCGACGGCCACACCCCGGACCCAGGAGTGTCGCGCGCCGAGATGGCATCCTCGTGGGAGCCTCACGATGACGATCCTGCGGCGCTCCAACGAGCACGAGCTGCGATGCGTGACGCCGTAGTCATGCCCCCACGCCAATGGCTGAACCGCAAGCTCTCCCTCATCCTCGACGGCGGAGAAAAACTGAGAGAACACCATTGAGCGCTTGTCTGCGCATCTGACTGCACCTGACGGGCGTTCCTCAGCGACGCGATGAGTAGCCCCACAGGGCGGATACTCGATGGTGTTGGACCGCGAACCCTGAAGGGGGGCCTTCGGTTACGAGTGGCTGTATGTATTCACCGGGGAGTTGCGTCTGCAACTGGGCGAACAGGACCTGACGCTCAGCCGGGCGAGCCCGCCGAATTCGACACCTGCACCCCGCACGCCATGTCAGCCCCCGGGGAGGGGGCGCAGGTGATCAGCATCTTCAACGAGGCCGATGCCGGCGTGCACACCCACACGAGTGACTGACCCGACCTCCTCGGACGGGCGCTACCGTGCTGCGTCGGGTTGGCCTTCCGAGAGGGTGCCGGCGATGCCAGCGATGGTGGTCTGCACGATGTAGCGGTAGTACGCCTCTCGTTTCACTTTGGCCGGCTCGCCGCCTTCGGCGAACGGGGCGATGAAGCTGTCGTCCAGGGGTGGTCCGCCGGGCCTATCGGTGGCGGCACGGTGGAACTCGGCCATCATGGTGGCGTGGTCGCGGGGGCCGTCGTCTTCGTGGAGAAGTCGGTCGTCGCTCATTGAGATGGTGAGCATGGCGTTGTTGAGCAGCGCGGCGTAGGCGAGTTCGGCGTTGTCGCCGAACCCGGCCTGGCGCAGTGTCGCGACTCCGGTCTCGATAACGGGAAGTGCGGTGGGGAAGGTGGGGCCGTGCATGAGCAGCCATTTCGCCACTCCTGGGTAGGGCGAGACGATCCTATAGAGCGCACCGAGGAGTTCGTGGAACCACTCCTGCCAGCTCAGGTCTGCCGAGGGTGCGTTCAGCCCGGTGAGTATGCGTTCGACGACGTGCCGGCCGATGAGGTCCTTCCCGCCTATGTGGTGGTAGATGACTGAGGGGGCGACGTTGAGGGCCCGGGCGAGGTCGCGGATGGACCATCCCGACAGGTGGGAGGTGCGGGTGAGCTCGAGGGCGGCGTCGATGATGTGCTCGGGCGTCAGACCGACGTGGAACGGGGCTGCGGGGCCGGTCATGTCACTCTCCTTGATCGCGCGTTGATCTCAGTGTGCACGATCAGTTCCGGCCACTTGAGGTAAGGGTTGCCTAACTTATAGACTGATGTGCGATTAGAACACTGTTCACTGTAGTGTGAGAAGCGTTCTCAATAGAGTCGGAGGGTGATGCATGGCTGATGTGGATGCGGCGGTAGAGGATGCCGTCGGGCTTGCCAATGGTGGCTCGACGGTGGAGAGCGAGAGTCTGTTCGCGGCGGTTAAGGGCCGCCTCGTGTGGATCATCGTGCTGGCCGTCATCGGGGCGGCGAGCAGCGTGATCCCCTTCATCGCGATCATCGAGTTCGCCCGCGTCCTGCTCCCAGCGATCGACGGGGCGCAGGTCGACGCGGGCCGGGTCTGGATGACCGTCATCATCGCGGTGATCGCACTGGTGGTGAGCTTCGTGGCGGCGTTCCTGTCCGGCGTGGTCGGTCACTTCGCGGATGCCGAGCTGCAGCACTCGCTGCGGCGGCGGATCATCCGTCATCTGCAGCGCCTGCCGTTGGGCTGGTTCGATCAGCGCAGCTCTGGCTCTGCCCGCAAGCTGGTGGAGAACGACGTCGTCGCGCTGCATCAGCTGGTCGCGCACTCGATCCAGGACGTCCTGACCGCGATCACGGTGCCCGTGATCAGTCTGGTGTATCTCTTCATCGTGGAATGGCGGATGGCACTCGCCGCTCTCGTGCCGCTCGTACTGATCTTCCTCCTCTACCCGCTGATGATGCGGGGAGCCGGCGAGAAGTACGTGCAGTATGACGAGGCGACCCAGGCACTGTCCGGCGCGACCGTGGAGTTCGTGCAGGGCATCGCGGTCGTCAAGAGGTTCGGACAGGTCGGGCGCAGCCACCTCCGCTATCGGGACGCGACGAGGGACTACTCGAGATTCGTCGGCGAGTGGACCCGCGAGACGGCTGTGGTGTTCACGATCGTCGAACTCATCGCCTCGCCGATCGTCGTGCTCACCTGGCTGCTCACCGCCGCGGTCTGGCTCACCGCGTCCGGCGGAGCCTCCCCGCTCGACGTGCTCCCCGGCCTGCTTCTCGGGCTCGGGCTCACCGCGCCGCTGATGAAGCTCGGCGCTTCGGGCCAGTTCCTGCGTAACGCGACGAAGGCCCAGCAGTCGCTCGCCGCGTTCTTCGCCCTTCCTCCCATCTCCCAGCCGGATTCCCCGCAGACGCCGGAGGGACGTTCCGTCGGCTTCCAGGAGGCGTCCTTCAGCTACGACGGCGAGCACCGCGTGCTCCACGAGATCGCAGCGTCCTGCGCGCCCGGCACCGTGACCGCCCTGGTCGGCGCCTCGGGGTCGGGGAAGTCGACGCTGGCGAAGCTCGTCCCGCGCTTCTACGACGTCGACGCCGGCGCGGTCGAGATCGGCGGGGCGGAGGTGCGCCAGATCGCGACCGGCGAACTATACCGGCAGGTCGGCTTCGTTTTCCAGGATGTGTACCTGCTGCGTGCGAGCCTGCGCGACAACATCCGCCTCACCCGGCCCGACGCGACCGACGCCGAGGTTGAGACCGCCGCCCGCGCAGCGCAGATCCACGAGCGCATCCTGCGCTTCGAGCGTGGCTATGACGCCGTGGTCGGCGAGGACGCGAACCTCTCCGGTGGAGAGGCCCAGCGGGTCACGATCGCCCGCGCCCTGCTCGCGGACGCGCCGGTCCTGGTGCTCGACGAGGCCACCGCGTTCGCGGACCCGGACTCGGAGGCGGCGATCCAGCGCGCGCTGAGCACCCTTGCCGCCGATCGCACCGTGCTCGTGATCGCCCATCGGCTGCACACGATTGTCGGAGCTGATCAGGTCTTGGTGCTCGACGGTGGTCGCATCATCGAGCGCGGCACGCACGCGCAACTCGTCGCGGGCGGGGGCCGGTTCGCGCGGATGTGGGCCGACTACCAGGCCAACCATGCCCGCTCTCTTCCCGAAGGAGTCCAGCTGTGATCCGCCGTCTGCTGCACTACTGCTCGCCCCGCGCCCGACGCCTGGTGATCGCCGAGCTGAGTTTCGTCGTCGTCGCTGCCCTTCTGCAGGGCATCGCGTTCCTGCTGCTCGTCCCCCTGCTGCGGTCCCTGTTTGTCGGGGACGTGGACGGCTCCTGGGGGTGGCTGATCGCCGTCGTCGCTGCTGCCGTCGGCTATGTGATCGCGTCGTGGTTCGCATCCCAGATCGGGATGGAGGCATCGACCGCAGTGCTCGACTCGCTGCTGGAGCGGCTCGGCGACAGCGTCGTCTCGCTCCCGGTGTCCTGGTTCTCCACCGACCGGACCGGACTGATCACGGGGCTTGCGACGCAGGGCGCGATGTTCGTCTCGACAATGCCTTACGCGATCCTGCGCCAGATCCTCGCCGGGTTCGTCGCACCCGGCACCGTCTTGGTAGGCATGTACTTCTTCGACTGGCGGCTGGCGCTGGCGATGACGGTGATGGTGCCGATTATCGTGATCGGTTATCGCTGGCTCAGCCGAGGCATCGGGCAGGGCGATAAGGCGCACGCGGTCGCGGTCGACGAAGCCTCCAACAGAGTCGTCGAGTTCGCCCGCGCCCAGCCCGCCCTCCGCACCGCCGGCGAAGGTTCGATCGCCGATCGTCTCGTGGCCGAGGCTCTCGAGGATCAGCACAACCAGTACCGGGGTGTGCTCATTACCGGCGGCTCGGCGATCGCGTTGTTCGCCGGCCTCGTGCAACTGTCGGTCACGGTGCTGCTGGTTGTCGGCGCGTTCCTCGCCATCGGCGGAACCGTCGACATCGCGACGCTGATCGCCCTGCTCGTGCTTGGGGTGCGGTTCAACGAGCCGATCGTCACCGCGGGCGATCTCGGCGGCGGTGTCGCCGTGGCGAAGACCACGATCGACCGCCTCGACGAGCTCGCCGCCGTCCCCAGGCTCCCCGAGCCCGAGCATCCGGCGACGCCCGCCGACTTCGGCATCGAGTTCCAGGGCGTCACCTTCGGCTACGGCGGTAACCCGGTGCTCCGGGATCTGTCCTTCACCGCCCCCGCTGGGGGGATGACCGCGATCGTCGGCCCGTCCGGCTCGGGCAAGACCACGATCACCAAGCTCATCGCCCGCTTCTACGACCCCGAGGTGGGGACCGTACTCATCGGTGGCGTGCCGGTACCCGAGGTGGGCACCGACGTGATCGAACGGGCCGTGGCCCCCGTCTTCCAGGACGTCTACCTGTTCGACGACACCGTCCTGAACAACGTCTGGATCGGAGGCCCCGACCTCTCCCGCGAGGAGGTCATCGCCGCCGCGACCCGCGCCCGCGTCGACGAGATCATTGCGCGTCTGCCCGGCGGATGGGATGCGCGCGTCGGGGAGGGTGGCTCGAACCTGTCCGGCGGGGAACGGCAGCGGGTCTCGATCGCCCGGGCCCTGCTCAAGGACGCCCCGATCGTGCTGCTGGATGAGGCCACCAGCGCGCTGGACATCGGCAACGAGATCGCCATCGGCGACGCCATCGACAGCATCCGGGCAGGCCGCACGCTTGTCGTCGTCGCTCACCGGCTGCAGACGATCATGACCGCCGACCGGATCATCATGCTCGACGGCGAAGGCGGCATCCGCGAGTCCGGCAGCCACACCGAACTGCTCGCGGCAGGCGGCGCCTACGCCCACTACTGGCGCGAACGCGTTAACGCCGCCGGCTGGCAGCTCACCCACCACGACTGAACCCCCGAACCCCGGAAAGGGACACCATGTCCGACGCCGTCGCCCCACCCCAGACCGCCGCAACCGCGACGGGCCGCCCACCCTTCACGCTGAAGTTCAAGGCCCGCGACTTCCTCAACGTCGCCATCTTCGCCGTGATCTACATCGTGGTGATCTTCGTCGTCGCGATGCTCGGCATCATCAGCCCGCTCGTGATGGTGATCACTCTGCCCCTCGCGCCGTTAGCCGCCGGCATCCCGTACATGCTGTTCCTCAGCCGCGTCCGCCACGGCGGCATGATCACCCTGTTCGGCATCGTCTTCGGCCTCGCCTCGATGGGCTGGGGCCACCCGTGGCAGAGCACCCTCGTCATCGTCGCCGTCTCCCTGATCGGCGAACTCGTCATGTACGCGGGCCGGTACCGCTCCAGGTGGGCCGCGATTTGGACCTACACGATCTTCTCGGCGTGGATGATCGGACCCTGGATTCCGTTCTTCCTCGATCCCGCCGGCTACATCTCACAACAGGCCAGCCAGTCGATGGGCAGCGAGTACGCCACGCAGATGGAGGCCGTCCTGACCGGGCCGGTCGTGCTCGGTGTGTGGATCGTCGGGATCGTCTTCGGGTTCCTCGGCGGTCTGCTCGGCACCGCGGTGCTGCGCAAGCACTTCGCGAAGGCGGGACTCGCATGAGCGACACGACCGTGGCGACCGGGGCTGGTCGCTGTCCTCGGCTCTCGGTGCGGTTCAGCGCGCGCGACTTGGTGAGCGTTGCGATCTTCGCCGTCTTGATGATCGTCGTCACCTACGTGATCGGGATGCTCGGCATCCTCTCGCCGGTGGTCTGGCTGATCGTCATCCCTGTCTCGGTGCTGGTGAACGGGATCGTGTTCCTGCTGTTCGTCACCCGGGTCAAGCACGCAGGGATGGTGACGCTGCTCGGCGTCGTCGTCGCGCTGTTCTACCTGCTGACTGGCAACTCGATCTTCAGCACCATCGGGATCATCGTCCTCGCGGTCCTCGCGGAGGTTGTGCTGTGGGCGGCGAGGTATCGCTCCAGGTGGGCGGCGATCTGGGCGTACACGATCTTCGCCCTGAGCTTCTTCACCCCGTTCCTGCCGCTCGTGTTCGACCGCGAGAACTACCTCCGCAGCCCGAGCTTCACGAGGATGGGCGAGGACTACGTCGCCGGCGCCGACGCGCTCACCACGCTGCCGGTGCTCGGTGTGCTGGCCGGCGGGATCGCCGTCGCCGGGTTCCTGGGCGGGTTGTTCGGCTCCGCTGTCTTGCGCAAGCACTTTGTCCGTGCCGGCCTTGCCTGAGACCGCGGCCCCCATCGCCGCGACACGGGTCAGCGTCGCCGGGCGGCGGGGGCTCGACCCGCGCAGCAAGATCCTGCTCGTGCTGCTGGTCAGCCTCGCCGTCATGAGCCCCGGCGGGCTGGTGTTCGTGCTGGCCGGGATCGTGCTGGCGACCGTGCTCGCCGTGACGGAGCGCGCCTGGTCGCGTGCCCTGCTCATCCCTGTCGCGGCGGTGGTCATGTACCTGCTCGGATGGGTGCTGCCGCTGATCTGGGCGCACCCTGTCGTGACCATCATCGCGATCGGCTGCGGATACCTCATCCGGTTCATCGCCGCGTTCGGTGTCGGCGCACACCTCATCGCCACCACCTCGCCGACCCAGCTCAGCGCCGCGCTGAGGGCCTGGCACCTGCCCCGCGCGATCTCTGTCACCCTCGCCGTGATGCTCCGGTTCTTCCCGGTCGTCGCCGCAGAGTCCTCCGCAGTGCTAGACGCCATGCGCCTACGCGGACTGGTCGGCATGGCCGGCCTCGCCCGGCACCCGATCCTCAGCATGGAACGCTTCACCGTCCCGATGATCGCCGCGAGCCTACGCGCCAGCGAGGATCTCTCCGCCTCGGCGATCCTGCGCGGACTCGGCTCACACCGCGTCCCGGTCTCCCTCGACCCACCCCGGCTCGGCGGGCCCGACCTCGGACTTCTGCTCGCCGTGACCGTCCTCGCGGCGGCGAGCCTGCTGCTACCGAACCCCTTGACGATGGTGATCGCATGATCCAAATCACGGGCGTCTCCTGGACCTATCCACACGCCGAAACCCCGGCGCTGCACGACCTCGACCTGCGGATCACGCCCGGCGAGTTCGTCGTGCTGTGCGGGGCGTCGGGCTCCGGCAAGTCGACGGCCCTGCGGCTGATGAACGGCCTCGTCCCGCAGTTCCACGAGGACGGCATCCTCACCGGCACCGTCACCGTCGAGGGCATGGTCACCACCGACGTCGAGCTCGACGCCCTCGGCCTCGTCACCGGGACCGTCCTCCAGCACCCACGACGCCAGTTCTTCACCGACACCGCCCGCGAGGAGACGGCGTTCGCGATGGAGAACTTCGGGTTCCCCCGCGACGCGATCCGAGCGCGCGTTGAGGCGACCCTCGCCGACCTCGCGGCGCATGTTCCGATCGAGCAACGACTGCAGCACCTGTCCGGCGGGCAGCAACAGCAGGTCGCGATCGCTGCCGCGACCGCCCACGACCCTCACATCCTGCTGCTAGACGAACCCAGCTCCAACCTGTCCGCCGACGCCGTGCAACGGCTCGCCGCCACCCTCGCAGACCTCAAAGCCCAAGGCGTCACGATCGTCATCGCCGAGCACCGCCTGCGCTACCTCCAAGACCTCATCGACCGGGTCGTCGTCATGCGCAACGGCACCGTCGACATCGAATGGACAGCGGCGCAGTTCCGCGCCGTCCCCGACGCCGTGCTCGCCCAGGAGGGACTGCGCGGGCAGATCCGCTCGCCCGACGTGCCCACCCTGCCCGCGGCCGGCCGCAGCGCGGTCGAGCTGACCCCGGTAGAGGACGTGCCGAGCGAGACACTGCTGCTGGACGGCATCCGCTGTCGGCTCGGCGGACGCGTCGTACTCGACCTCGAGCGGGTGGCCTTCCCCGCCGGGGAAGTGACGGCGATCCGGGGTGTCAACGGCGCCGGCAAGTCCACCCTCGCCCGCATCATCACCGGCCTGCAGACATCCGCCGGCACGATCCGGCTCGACGGACAAGTACTGAGCCGGCGCGCACTCCAACGGGCCAGTGCAATCGTCATGCAGGACGTACAACGTCAGCTGTTCACCGACAGCGTGCAGGCGGAGATCGACCTCGCCGCAGTAGATGCCCCGACCGCTCCCGATCCAGCCGCCGTCCTCGCCGCCCTCGACCTCGACCATCTCGCCCAACGCCATCCGCTGTCACTGTCCGGCGGACAACAGCAGCGCCTAGTTGTCGCGGGCGTCCGCGTCGCCGGTCGCCGCATCGTGATCTTCGACGAACCCAGCTCGGGCGTGGACCGACGCCACCTCCAGTCGATCTGCGATCAGATCCGCCAGGTCGCCGCCACTGGCAGCGTAGTGCTGCTCATCAGCCACGACGACGACCTGCTCGACCTTGCCGTCGACCGGCAACTGACCTTGACCCCACCCGCCACGCAGCGGCAGCCGGTACTCACCGACGCCAGCCGGAACGAATAAGGAAGGCATCATGACCTCGGCTACCCCGGTCCCCGCGCCCGAAACGACCTCACCGCGCCCGCAGATCCCGCTGCTGCTCGCCGCGGTGCTGCTCATCTACCTCGCGCAGATGACCCTCAACCCGATCATCGCGCCGCTGTCACGCGAGGTCGGGCTCGCCGAATGGCAGATCGGCGTCACGATCAGCACCGCGGCGGTCATGGTCGTGCTCACCAGCCAGTTCTGGGGGCGCCGCTCCCAATCCCTGGGACGCAAGCCCGTCCTCGTGGCCGCGTTCGTCCTCGCCACGGTCGCGATGATCCTGTTCGCGCTGCTGGCCTGGCTCGGCATGAACGGCGCGATCACCGGCATGACGCTGTTCCTGCTGTTCGTCGCGCTGCGCGGCATCGGCTTCGGCAGCGCGATCGCCGCCGTGCCTCCCACCGCGCAGGCGTACATCGCCGACGTCACCCCGGACGAGAAGACACGGGTCAAGGGCATGGCCGGCGTCGGCGCGGTGCAGGGCACCGCCATGATCGGCGGGTCCGTCATCGGCGGAGCGCTCTCGGCCCTCGGCATCCTC